>CBDTZI010000263.1:0-5408 GCA_965364865.1 uncultured bacterium
GGGATTTACCGCCTCTCAGATCATACGGGCGAGCTGATATCCGAATTGCGATTGCCCGAACAGGTACAGAGGCCGGTCGCGATTCACTTCGATGAAGAGGAAAAGGAAATATATATCGTGGATGCCAGTGCCCACGATATCAAAGTAGTCACGCTCGACGGAACCTTGAAACGAATCATCGGCCAACGTGGAAACGCACCGGGTGAATTTAATTTTCCCTTGGCGATCGCTTTACACGACGACATGATCTGGGTTGTGGATACCGGGAATTATCGCATTCAGGGATTGAATCGCAGCGGTGAACCGAAAACCATGTTTGGTCAGGCGGGTGATGGGCCGGGTGATTTTGCGTTACCCAAAAGCATCGCCGTCGACAGCGATGGAAATCTGTACATCGTCGATGGTCGATTTGAAAACATGCAGATTTTTGATCCTGCAGGAACCTTGCTCTTGTATGTCGGGCAGGAAGGGCGTGGCCCGGGTGAGTTTTGGCTGCCTTCGGGGATCGCCATCGACGCGAAGGATCGAATCTGGGTTTGTGATTCGTATAATAAGAGGCTTCAGGTGTTTGATTATCTGGGCTTAGCCGCCCGGCAGGGGCGAAGTGAGATTCCATAATATTCAACAAGATGGATCAATCAGGATCAAGGTTATGTACAGAAAAAATCATCAACAACGAAACCAGCAACGAACATGTTTTGTTCATCGGGGTATGACGATCGCGATGGTACTGGGGGTGTTTGCACTGGGTAGTGTTCCCACCGCCCAGGCACAGGGCCAGGTGGCGGATACGGTTCATAATTTATCCACTCGGGGTAAAGGGCCTCTACGAGCTGCGACCGAAGCGCGGGTGTGTATATTTTGTCACGCAACTCATTCCAACGTCGGGGTTAAGCCGTTGTGGAATCGAGAGCTTCCCGTCTCAAATTATAAAATTTACGAATCGTCCACTATGGATGCCAGGCCCGATCAGCCTATCGGATCCAGCAAGCTTTGTTTGAGTTGTCACGATGGCACCATCGCACTGGGAAGTGTGTTGTCTCAGAAGGATCGGATACGTATGTTGGGTGGCGATTTTATACCCGCCGGTCTGGCCAATCTCGGATCTGATTTGTCCGACGATCACCCGGTGAGTTTTGTCTTTTCTTCAGGCCTCGGGGCGTCGGATCATCAACTGGTGAATCCGCATGGTTTGCAGAATGAGATCAAGCTTGATAAACAAAATCGAATGCAATGTACTTCCTGCCACGATGCCCATCAAAACAAACATGGAAAATTTTTGGTTCGCGAGGATAAAAACGGTGCGTTGTGTACGGGTTGTCATGTGATGGATGGATGGTCTGCGAGCACCCACAAAAGTTCAAACCGTTCGGTGGCAGGATCAGCCCGCGGCGACTGGCCCCATGAAACGGTGGCTTCCAATTCGTGTCGAAGTTGTCATCGATCACACTCCGCCGGCGGTAAGCAGCGACTGCTTATCCATCTTGCGGAAGAGGATAACTGCTTAAATTGTCACGACGGTACCGTAGCCAGAACCAATATGCGCAGCGAACTGGACAAACCCAGCGCCCACGATCCACGTCGTTACCAGGGACTGCACGATCCGATGGAACTGAGCGGGTCAGAAAAACCGCATGTGGAATGTGTCGATTGTCATAATCCCCATTCAGTAGGTCCGCCTTCTGGGGTCGCTTCGGCTTCGACGATCGGTGCGACTATGAGGCACATGAAGGGGGTCACCGCTGGGGGTACGTCTACCGATAGCGCTCATAATGAATACGAGGTTTGTTTTCGCTGTCATGGTGATGCCGCGACGACGAGAAATCGGCGCGTGGATCGACAGGTTCAACAATCCAATCTGCGTCTGGCGTTCAGCCCGACCAACGCGAGTTTTCATCCCGTGGTGTCCAGTTCCGCCAGTTCCGATACGGTCAGCTTGGCGCCGGGCTTAACCCGGGGGGCTACGATTCGATGTACGGATTGCCATAACAACGATTCCGGCAAGCGTGCGGGTGGCGCGGGTCCGGACGGACCCCATGGGTCGATCTATCCCTCCTTGCTGGAGAGGAATTACACCACGCGTGATGACACGATAGAGTCTCAATTTGAGTATTCGTTGTGTTATAAATGTCACCAGCGATCGAGTATCCTTTCCAACAAAAGTTTTCCGTACCATCGTGAGCATATTGTGCGGGAGAAAACACCCTGCAGTGCCTGTCACGATCCCCACGGAATCAGTACCGCGATGAGCAGCGATTCGGACCATGACCATCTGATCAATTTCGACTCTCGCATCGTCAGGCCCGACAACGCAACCCGTCGAGTTCAATTCAAGGACCGGGGTCGTTTCGCCGGAAGTTGCACGCTCACCTGTCACGGAGCGGAGCACAACGATCTTCGATATGGCCCGGGTCTTGGCCCGTCTCCTGCATCGCAACCCGCTCGGAACATACGCACGGTCCCGCGTCAGAAATCGTCCGGTCGGCCTCGTCGATAACGCACCACAAAGTGTGTAGCCGCAGGGACGGCGGTACGCGATGAAGTCGGTTGAACCTTTCTCGGTTTCCGCTCAACAAGTGTCATTTTTGCGTTAAAAACAAACATTCCATAGATCTACATTTCATCTGATTGAGGTATTTTCTGGCATCAAACATGCAAGGTTACCTATACGGGCTGTCATCAATTATCTCGAAGATGGCCCAGGTTCATGGACAGATGACGTTTGAAATCTATCGATGAATGGTTCGAACAAGGATCAACTATAAGGGCCTGACACCATGTATCCCAAAGGAAATGGAATGATGTATTCAGCACTTCGCGTTGTAGGTTCGTTATGGTTTGCCGCGGTCATTCTGGTATTGATGCTTCTGGCGTTGGCCTGTGCCACCGTGTTTGAATCCATGCACGGAGCGGAGCGTGCTTTGGCAGAATTTTATCGTTCCGACTGGTTCACGGCGTTACTCGTACTATTCAGCGTCAACGTGTTGGCGGCTGTGGTGGTTCGATATCCTTTTATGAAAAGACAACTCGGCTTCGTGCTCACCCACTTATCATTAATTACAATTCTGATCGGCGCGTTGGTAACGGAGCGGTACGGCGTGGAAGGTCAGATCGGAATCGCCGAGGGGCAGATGGTTGAATACTTCACTGTGAACAACGAGAACACGCTTACTTTGACCAACACAACAACCGGTGCACGAACCTCGATGGATCTGGAGGATCAAGTATTTACCGGCTTTCGTGCCGGTACACCCGCCAGTGAAACGTCGATGATGATCGGTGACACGGTGATTGAGGTCGCTCGTTACGTTCCCGACAGCGAGGTAACGACCAAGGTCTTAAACGACGCTCCACATGAACACCCCGCGGTGGAGGTGTCGCTGTCGCCAAACGGTCTGGACGACCCGACGTGGGTATTTTTGAATCAACCCGTTTCCTTGGGGCCAACCTCGGTGGTTTATCGAATGTTGGAGAGTGAAGAAGAATTGCAGCGACTGGTGGAGGTAGAAGCGCCTACGCAAACCCGATCGCTGGGAAATGTGCGCGTTGAATATCAGGGCAAACCTTACACCCTCGCAATCGAATCCTGTATGGAAAATCCGGCGCCGCTGGCGGATACGGGATTGATGGTGAAGGTACTTCGTTACCTGCCTCACGCCAACGTCGGTAAAGAAAACAAGGTGGTCAACGTCTCGGCCCGGCCGGTGAACCCGGCGATTGAGGTTGAAGTTACGGGAAACGATAAGACGGAGACCCGGCTTGCATTTGCGCGTTTCCCCGATTTCCAATCCATGCACGGTGATCAACAAATTACGGGATTAAAGGTGTATTACGATTTGTCCCAGACCATGTCTCCGCAGGCCCCGGTGGAAATCATCACGGTTTCTGGCCGCGATGATTTGTACGTTCGTTTTTCCTGGGAGGGGACTCAGCCAGTGGTACACCCGCTGGTGGTGGGTCAAACGTTGGACACACCCTGGCCCGGGAAAAAGTTGTCGCTGGTGCAGAAGTTTGATCGCGCTCGGATCGCACGCATGACGGTGCCGGTGGAAGACATTCGTAAGAAACGTACTCCCGCTATTTTACTAAAAATTTCTTCTGAGAATCAGGTCCATGAGATGTGGGTGCAACGTCATCAATCACAGCCACTCAACGTCGAGGGTGTGCCTTACCGAATGATCTTTGGTGACAAAATTCTTCCACTCGGATTTCAGGTTACGTTGGAAAAATTTGATGTCGGTTATTATCCCGGCGGTCGACGACCCAGATCGTTTACTTCTCGAATTTCGATTGTCGATCCGACGACGGGTTTTAAGGACCAGCGCATCATCAGCATGAATCATCCCACCAAGTATGGCCAGTTCAATATGTATCAATCCAGTTACCGACTCGAAGCCGAACGAGCGATCAGTTATTTGAGCGTCGCCCGCGACCCGGGCGTGTGGATCGTGTTTGCAGGATACATCGGCACGATGTTGGGGATGATTCTGGTCATGTTGAATCGAGTGCAGGATCGCCGTCAATTGGAGATGGAATCGTCTCATCAAAACTCAAACTACGGTGGAAGAAAAAAATCCGGCGTCATTCATTTGATTGATCCGAACAATCAATGTGTGAGTGATACAAACGGGATGGGTGAAGCTCAAACGCCCAGCCGACCCGTTCCCGTGGTTAGTCAAAGATACGAAACTTTTTTCAAAGGGTAATACGATGATGTCGCAAATACTGGTCACATGGATGGTTGTTGTCGCGTCCGCTGCTTCACCCGCAACGACGCCTGAACTACCTTCGTCGCTGAGTTATTCCACCATACGGGCGATTCCCATGCAGCACGACGGGCGCTGGCCACCGCTGGATACGATCGCGCGGGATCTGATCAACGAAGTGACCGGTACGGAATTTTTTCAAGGGAAAGATCCGGTCGCGATCTTGCTGGGTTGGACTTTTAACTCTCAAGCCTGGCAAAACGCGCCGCTGATATCGATTGGTAACGCCGAACTTCGGCATGAATTGAAATTGTCGCCAACCCAGACGATGTACTCCTTTGCAGAGTTGACCGGCCATCGCTATCTGCACTCGCTGGTGGATGAACTTTCAAACCGAGCGGAAGGGAGCAAGCCTAACCCGCTTGAATCCAAAGTCAGCGACATACACTCAAAACTGTTGACGTTACACAGTATTTTTACGGGCCAGACATTACGGATGATCCCCGAAGCGAAGGATCCGCTGGGTGCATGGAAAACGCTTCCGCAGGCGAGCGCGATGGGAGGCAATTCATCCAATCCGGTGGCGGTGACCTGGGCGAGTCTCGGGGAAGCGTTTAACGCCAACAGTGCGCCGGCGTTTGCCAAAGCCTCTCATCAGTTGGCGGGCCAGTAGATCGGAAGAGCTCGTGTAGGGAAAGAGTG
>CBDTZI010000264.1:0-5408 GCA_965364865.1 uncultured bacterium
TGGGGTAATGCGGAGTTTGGACCTTCCGCACAGATCGTGGAAAACGACGGCATGCTCGCGCCGCGTGCCTTCATTTCGTATTCGAGCTTTGCCGCCATCTCCAATTCGGTTTGACCGATGCAGATCGTTTTACGCATCGCGACAAACGCCTGTTCCGCGACCCGCAGCGCCGTCTTCATGGCGGTTACTTCTGAAGCGGATTTAAGAATTCGCAATTTGGAAACGATGGCTGGAGTGCTCACCAACTTGGTGCCCCGGGCCAACTTCGATAACTCTGTGTGATCAGCCAGGCTAAGGTGTTCCGATTGAACCGCCAGTCTTTTGATTTTCAAATCTTTACACGCTTTGGCGATTTCAGGGTTCAACATTCCGTGCCGCATATAGGTCTTCACCCACGGACATTCTTTTTCGATTTGCTCTTCGTAACGCGAATCGCTGATCATGTAGACGTCGCGTGGCGTGATCATCACCGCAGACTCATCGCCGGTGAAACCCGTCAGATAAATAAAGTCGGGGTCGTTGGTGATTAACAACGCCTCGGCCTTGGCTTTTTTCATTTCCTTGCGGCAGCGTTTTAATCGATCCTTGATCGCTGCGGATGGTCCGCTCATTGCTCGTTTAGCCATGTTGAATAATCCTTATCATGATCGAGGTCTCATTTGTACTTTTGTGATTCAAACCAGTCGCAAATTCATCGAAAAAATCATCTCGGTGACGATTGATCACTCGCTATCCTGATGAAAATTACCCAAAATGTCAAAAATCTCACGGACTGACTAACTCCATACTGCTTTTTGTGTATAATGACATTCACTTGGATGATGGAAACTTAACAGGCAGAACGTAGATGATGAAATGTGAATCTGCAAAAATCGGATCGATTGAGATCGGAGCGGGAAATCCTCTCGTACTGATTGCCGGGCCTTGCGTGATCGAATCGCTCGACCACACACTCCAACTGGCTCAGAATATCAAAACGATCTGCGCCGATCTTTCCATTCCGCTGATCTTCAAAGCCAGTTTCGATAAGGCCAACCGCTCCAGCATCAACAGCTTTCGCGGACCGGGGATTTCGGACGGGCTGGCAGTGTTGGACAAAGTTCGCAGGGAGTTAGACCTTCCCATCATTTCCGACATCCATTCACCCGAGCAGGCACAACAAGCCGGAGCTGTGCTCGATTGCATTCAAATTCCCGCTTTCCTTTGTCGACAGACCGATCTATTGGTGGCTGCGGCCAAAACCGGAAAATGCGTAAATGTGAAAAAGGGACAGTTCATGTCACCCGAAGAGATGGACAATGTTGTTGTCAAACTTCGCGAGTCGGGATGTGACAATTTTATGCTCACCGAACGCGGCACGTTTTTTGGATATAACCGTCTCGTAAACGACATGACCGCTATTGAGAAAATGAAGGCCTTTGCACCCGTCGTGTATGACGCCACACACAGTTGTCAACAGCCCGGTGGTGCAGGCACGATGAGTGGTGGCCAGCGTCAATTCGTCGGCACATTAGCCTCGGCTGCGGTGGCAGCTGGGTCGGATGCGATCTTTATGGAAGTTCACAACGATCCCGACAACGCCAAAAGCGACCCGGCTACGGTTTATCCGCTGGATCAACTGCAAACCATGCTCAGCAAACTACTGAAAATTTCAAAAGCAGTCAGATAACCTTTTGCGGTTCACAATTCCGTACAACATTATACATCATTATAAATAGATGATATGAACACTCTTCGCATAAACGATATAATCGCGTGAGTTCGGATAGAGAGAAACGGAACAGTGAGCCATGTCTTTTGAATGTCCGGTGTGCCATCATCCCATACCCTTCATGCGGCTGTTCTTTACAACAGCCTGGGGAAGTTTTCAATGCACGGGTTGCGATTCTCAGCTTGGCGTACATGTAGTCCGAAGGGTTCTTGTTGTACCTATCTGGATGGGATTGTATTTCGCACTGACGCGTTGGATCCGACTACCCGCAATTTATGATCTACCAAGCGTATTGATCACATTTATGGCTCTCTTTGTTTTGTATTTTGCCTGGTTCGATCAGGCCCGCGTGATACAGCGTGTCGGATTTCACTGTAAGGATTGCGGTTATGATCTTCAGGGTCAACAAGACCCCCGCTGCCCGGAATGTGGCCGGACGTTTGACGAGGTGGAAATCTCTTTGATGAAACGGTTACTCCATATCGACACCGCCAAACCTCGCAAAAAAAGCGGAGTAGCGATCATGATCACTATGATCATCCTGTTTATTTTTACTGTACTCGTGGTGATCGGAACGCGAATGTACAAAGCTCAAACACCGCCTCCATACACTCCACCAACCACCGCACAAACGCCCGTAGCACCATAAAAAAATATATTTGTTTGTGGTCGGCTTCGAGGTTACAATTCGGAAATACAATACGAAGATATTTTTTATACTTACCCTGAAAGAATATAGGAATTGAAAATGATCAAAAATGTTAGTCGAATAGTGAGCTGCTCCCTGTTTCTTTTCGCGATAAATTTAACAGGATGCGTCCCCATCATGCCGCCTTTACCGCAGCCCGATGTTAAATATATTGCGTTTGGCGATTCGACAACGGACGGCCCTTCCGATCGTAATTACCCCGACATTTTGCAAGAGCTGCTGGGCGAACCCGTCGGATCATTCATCAACCTGGGCAAAAGTGGCGAGACTTCCGAAGAAGGTCTGCAACGAGTGAATAGTGCGTTGAATGTGACCACGTTTCCCAACGTCCAATTTTTTCTCTACTGGGAGGGTGGTAACGACGTCGCAGATTTCATCGGCGAGAACGACCCACTGTTATTGCGATCGCCCGATGATCCGGACTATCCCTATACAACATCGCTCACCAACATGCTTGACGCGTTGGAGAATAACATCGAAGAGGTGATTCGTAATGCGAAAGACGCAAATCTCGACGCCTATATCGCAACCTATTTTCCTTTAGCACCCACCATCACCTCGTGTGGAGCGCTGGCGTTTGATTTGCTGTTACCCGGGCAAGCCGAAGTCGCCCAGGTGTATATCGACCTGATGAACGAACGTATTCGCAACGTCGCTTCGACCAACAGCGCGACGCTGGTCGATGTTTCCACGCTGGCAGCGACGTTACAAGCCAACTCGGATAATTATCACGACTGCAACCATTTAACCGAGCAGGGTAATACGATCGTCGCCGAATTATTTTTCTCTGAGATTACCGGGAACTGACGTTGAACGTTTACTCGACAATCGATGATAGCCGCGGCACCGTTCGTGATGCGCAACGGCAGGGTAAAACAGTCGGGCTGGTGCCCACCATGGGCGCGTTGCACGAAGGCCACATGTCGCTGATCCGTGCGTCAAAAAAACAGTGCGACATCACCGTGGTCACTATTTTTGTGAACCCCACACAGTTTGGCCCCAATGAAGATTTTGACGCCTATCCCAGACCGATGGAAAATGATTTACAAGCCTGCAAAAACGAAGGTGTGGATATCGTCTTTACACCAAGCGTCGAAACCATCTACCCAGCTGACTCGCAATCCGCAGTTCGTGTGACGGATGTCACCGAACGTCTTTGTGGGACGAACCGACCCGGTCATTTCGACGGCGTCACCACCGTGGTGGCGAAACTCTTTAACATCCTCCCCGCCAACAAGGCTTACTTTGGCGAAAAAGATTATCAGCAATTTGTTGTGATTAAAAAGATGGTGCGTGATTTGAACATGCCCATTGAGATCGTATCCTGCCCCATTCTGCGTGAGCCGGATGGCCTGGCAATGTCCAGCCGAAACGTCTATTTGACCGATGCACATCGTACTCAGGCTCTTTCACTGAGCCGATCCCTTTTCGCCGCCCAGGAACAAATTTCCTACGGTGAACGCGAGGTTCAAACAGTAACCGAAGCGATCCGCAAAGAAATCACATCCTCCGGACCGGTGGACATTGATTATATTGAACTCGTTGACGCGGATTCACTGACTCCGCTGATGAACGTGGATCGCAAGGCGAGAATCTGTCTCGCGGTACACATCGGATCATGTCGATTGATCGACAATGTCGGAGTAGACGTCTGATCGCGTAGCCGTTAGGATTCTTGGTGCGGACGAGTAAATTTCTTTAAGGACATCCTGATACCATGCATCCAGAACTGATTACATTACCGGGCGGGTTCACAATCAAGACCTATGGCTTCTGCCTGATGGTGGGTTTTTTGACCGCCGTCTGGTTTGCGATGAAGCGTGCCAATCGTGTCAAAGCGGACCCGGATGTGGTGCTTGATCTTGCGTTTATTTCGTTAATCTTCGGCGTACTGGGCGCACGCATTTTCTTCGTCATCCATTATTGGAAATCGACGTTCGCTCACGCACCCAACAAACTTGTGGCTATTTTCGACATCACGCAGGGCGGGCTGGAATTTCTCGGTGGTTTTCTGGGTGCGTTGGTCGCGACCGTTATTTATTGCGCCTTAAAGAAAAAAGAAAATCGAATTTCGATTCGACTCTATCTCGACATTCTCGCCCCGAGTTTGATGTGGGGCCTGGCGTTTGGTCGGCTCGGTTGTTTTTTCAACGGATGTTGTTTTGGCGGCGTGTGTATCACCGATCAACACGACCACAACCAGAAACCGGTTCCCAAGGTTTGGGCGGTGGAATTCCCCTTTGCCAGTCCGGCTCATTTCAAACAATGGGAAGATCGCAAGGTTACGGTTCCCGCGGAGTTGATCACGACGAGGCAGGACATGATGCTGCCCGCGCTGGTGGCGAAAACCGCGATCGATATGCCCGTTGAAAATCGCATGGGGCCTATGCGGGAATACCAGGAATTACAACAATCACTCAAGGTGGAGATGGCAAAATCACCGGGTTCTAAACAAGTGAAAAAACTAGAAGCCCGGCTCGCCCAGGCCAAGAAAAGCATCAACGCCCAGGACATCGGCGTCGGTCAGATTCTTCTGGCCCAGCAATATCCATCACGCAAAGTGCCGGAACGAAACACATCGGTCACCGAGCTGACCGATCTTGCGAGTCAGTATTATTCGCTGCCCGTATATCCCACACAGCTCTACTCGGTCATCAACGCGTTTTTGCTGTCGGGCGTGTTGACCGCAATATTTTACGTTCGCAAGAGACATGGTATTGTCATCGGCATGATTTTCGTGCTGTACCCCATCCCGCGCATCCTGCTGGAGATCATCCGTGCGGATAACCCTCTGGACGTTGGCGGGTTGACCATTTCTCAGTTTGTCGGCTTGTCGATGATTGTCGCGGGCATCGCTTATCTTATTTTTCTCTATAAATACCTGCCTCAGCGCTCACCCTACGCCGTGGTCAAACCAACCCAAGACTAGATTACTTATCGTCTTCCATATCGGGGAAGGGGTTGGAGGGGTCGAACAGCTCTTCCTGC
>CBDTZI010000265.1:0-5402 GCA_965364865.1 uncultured bacterium
CCTCTGGATGCAGTTTGGACCGCTTCCTGCGGGTACCTATTACATGCCTATCCTGACACGTTTGTCTGGTGCCCACGGCGATTATCAAATGCACATTACCGCCGAAGCCTGCCCTGATGCAGCCTGTTGTTACCTCGAGTGTGTGGGTGGTGACGACGCCGGTAGCACCTGTGAGGTGAACGCGGAATGCGGTGGTGGTGGATCTTGTAATCCGCTCTGTGATACATTGAATGTTTTAGAATGTCAGGCCAAGGACGGTACATTCCTGGCTCCACCCAACAAGCCGGCAGCAACCGTTACCTGTGTCGCCGG
Organism: uncultured bacterium; assembly: GCA_965364865.1. GTDB lineage: Bacteria > Planctomycetota > Phycisphaerae > UBA1845 > UBA1845 > CBDTZI01. The sequence continues at coordinate 313 of CBDTZI010000265.1, forward strand.
TCTTTGTGATACCGGATCATGTTGCGTTGGAGTGGGTACATGTGTTGACGATATCTTCCAGGAACCGCTGACCAAGACCGATTGTGATGGTGAAGGTGGAAAATTCGCTGGTGGTATACGTTGCTTCGGTGGTACTTGTGTAGCTGATCCGGATCTCTCTTGTGCCATTGCCGCGCACTGTGCAGATGACGGTGGTCCCGGTGGTGCCTGTCAAGGTTCAACAGAAGTATTGCGTCAGCTTGGACCGTGTCCTCTCTGTACGCTCAACTCCAACTCACGTTGTCAGTTTGACTCCGGTGTGGGTGGAGCATGGCTCATCTCTGATAGCGCTGTCGGGGACGGTGTTGGTGGATCCGCTGTGGCGGACGATTTCTTAGCACTCGAACAGGGTGACATTGAGCAAGTTTGTGTAGTTGGTATTTATGGGGAACAGGGCGAAGGCTTGAGAACTTGTCCGAATCCTCCCTCACCGGACTTCACGGTTAAAATTTATGAGGACGCCGACGGTTTTCCTGGTGTTTTGTTGGGTGAGTCAAGTACGATTGCGGAAGGTGGATTTGATTTCACCGGCGGCGACAACAGGGATTACTTCCGATATACCTTGTCTCTAGATACACACATCGGAACGATTCTGGTCGGTGAAATTTATTGGCTGGAAGTTGTGAACAACACTGATCCTGTTCTCAATGGTGGTGATGAGGGTTGTGACTGGTTCTGGGATTCTGCCAAACAGGGAGAAGGTAACGTCTTTTCTTATGTTAGCCTGGCTGGACGTGCGGAAACCTTACCGCCATTTGGTCCCTGGTCGGACGATCGTGCCTTTTGTCTCAATCTGGCCAACGAACCTCCAACAACGCCTATTCGTGCCTGTTGTAATTGTGATCCGTCTAATCCGTGTATTGAGACAACCTTTTCGAATTGTGAAGCTTTGGGTGGTGATTTTATCATCGATCAGTTTACTTGTACTGATTTCGGATGTCCGACGACTCAGATACCCTCCAACGACAATTGTGGTGATGCCATTGCTGTGACAGATGGTACCGAGCCGTTCAATAATTTCTGTGCTTCAAAATTTGGATCACTGGCCATGGATGAAGTTAACTGTGGACCATTTAGCCCGAACGCCGACTTCAAGGCGGACATCTGGTATGAATACACAGCGACCTGTGACGGTGAAGTGACCGTTGATCTTTGTGATAGTCGTTATTTTGATACCTTGTTAGCCGTGTATACCGATGGTTCGGGCAGTTGTACTTGCCCACTGAATTCTAGTACACAATTTGGTGACTGTAGCGATGATGATTGTATCTGGGGTGGTGGTCGATCCTCGTTAAGCTTCGAGGCGACGCAGGGACAGTGTTTTGTCATTCGTCTGGGTGGATTTGGTGACGACCAAAGCGTAGGTGAAATTGATATTTCTTGTGGATTTATTCCCACGGCGCCTGATCCTGTCAACCCTCACCCCTATTCAACGGGCGCATTGGCCTGTGGTGGTGGTGTTAACTACGGCCTGCCTTGCCAAACCTGTACGGGTGGAAGTAGAGATACATTAACGTGTCTGGCTACGAGTGATTGCCCCGGTGGCGGCACCTGTGATCCGGATGGTTCACTTTGTCCGGGTGCGACCTGTGGCGGTGCCATTGCTGGTGGAACGGTGACGTTCCCATGGCCAGGTAGTCGGTTCGTTGGATTCTCACCGAACACAACCTGGACCGGAACAGAAGTCGCGGTTCGTGCGAAGATGGTTGATGTAGATGGCTTCCCCGCTTGTAACGGTAAGTCTCTGTGGGCCGGTGCTCCCGCACAGTTCTGTGAGGGTGGTGCATGTACGACAATGTTCTGGGCTTCTCAGTTGCAGGATACTCCGCACTTCATGGACTGGACCACTGTGGGTGATGTTCAACTCTACGGTGAACAGGTTGTACCTGGATCTCGATATGCCATACAGGCTTTAGCCATCGGTGATATTGGTAACTTGGGTGACGAAGCCAAATACTCGGATCCTGCGATGTTGGTTGATACCGCCGCGTGGGGCGATGTTATTGTACCATTGGCTGGGTTTACATCGGCTTCTCAACCGTCCATTTCGGACGTTCTTAAGCTGGTCGATAAGTGGCTTGGCAATCTTGAGCCGCGAAAATCGCGTACCTTGTTGCAACCGGCTGCTCTGAATGTGAATTCAAGTGTCGGTATTGCGGACGTGCTCAAAGGCGTAGACGCCTGGCTGGGTACGACGTATCCGTTTACTGTAACGTGCCCGTAGTTTTTAGGCACAGCTGTATTTAAGATGTAAACTTATAGGATGGGGTGGGCATTTGCCCACCCCATCTCTTTTTCGATATAGAGCACAGCGGTCGAATTTTTTACCGTGTGTCTGAAGAATAACAACGTCTGAGCGGTGGACTTTCTCGCAGTTTTGGTCTACAATAATATGAGTTTATTGGACAATTGGAGATTCAGCTTGTTCACTCGCCTTAGCCCATGGGATGGATAATGCGTGGTCGCTGTTCTCCCGTATAATATCATTTTTTGTTGGGGATTTTTATTGGTATTGTACCGTGCTCTTGTCGCTATGTTAGACCGATAATTGTTTGAGTATGGTCTGATTGTGATGTCGTCCGATGATATGGGGTTTATTTATTTACGATATTTTGTGGATTAACGTCTAGTTTCCTATTGAGTTAGTGGAATAAGATGGCTAAACTAGTAAAAATGCAACGTGTGTAATTGTTTAACCTCGAGCAGCGGGGTGTTATGTATAAAGAAGGGGATATGGCGATGAAGGAATCTTCTATGCGCTACCGCATGATTTTATTTGTTACGGGTGTTTGCTTTTCGGGTGTTGTGTTTGATTCGACCACCGTTTTTGGCCAGTCACCCACCGTCACATTCAGGGCGAGGAAGCATAACGATACGATAATTAGCAGTGATCCATTTTTGGGTGACGTGGCCACGGTTGACAACGTCTCCCCTGGCGACACTGTTGAAATCGATATGTTTGTTTCCGATTGGGGTGATGTTGGAGACGGAACATTACGCGGATACCAAATCATTCCGGCAGTTGATTCGTTTGTTCATGATTTGGAAATTGATTGTTTATTTCTTCCGGTCGGTTGGGATGCGCCACCCGTAACCCAAAATTGTCTAATCATCAGCCAGTGTTCCGCGGGTACCCCGAACGCGGGATTAAATTGTTGTTCGGATGATGACTGTCCCGATGGTACTTGCGAATCTTCCTCTCAATGTCAGGACGATTCTTTTCCCATCTGTAACCAGTGTCCTGTTGAAGCAGGTGCGAAAAGGTGTACGGGCTTGAACTTTGATCCTACTCAAGGCGCGTTCATCAAAGACCAATTCTGCTCAGCAGGCAGTAACATCGGTAATATTTGTACGGGTGATAGCGGATGCCCGGGTGGTGCCTGTATCGATAACACGAATTTCATTTTCCACGCAATTTCTCCAAGCTTTTTTGGTGTCACTACGTCAACTTATGAAGAATATACCTATGGCGGTTTGGCTTTTACAACTTGTATTGTTGATACAAATGAGCTTAGATACGCAGGAACATTGATCCTTGAAGCGAAAGCTGGAGCGACAGGAACTTTTAGAATTGTCTCAAGAGTTCTTCAAGAGGGTGAACCGGGAACCAGTCCTAGTTTCGTCGAAAGTTGCAATGGTCTACCCGTCGAATCATCTTCGAGCGCTTTGACGATTAACATGGTCAATCCTGAATCTTGTCTGCCTGGTTGCATCATCGCAGCCAGCGATCCACCGAATTGTGCCATTGACGCTCGCTATCCCTGGCCTCCCGATGATATCGCTAACAAACTGAGCTGGAATTCTATCGATATTACGGTTGTTGGAAATTGTCCATCCGTATTGACAACGGATGATTTTGCTGTCCGTTTTGAGGGTGGAGCCGGATTTCCTATCATTACGGATGTCACGAATCTGGGCGGTCAAGAGTATCGCGTAACATTTTCACAGGCACCGCGACCTACTTTGTGGGCCTGTATTGATTTACTGGTTGATGACCCGATCGAAACCACATGCATAGGTACGATGCCCGGCGACGCAAACTCGGACAGAACTTCCGATGCGGATGATGTTCAGGCTATGATCGATCACCTTAACAGCCCGTCCTTGTCGATCTGGCAGTGTGACGCGGATCGCAGCGGTTCCTGTCAACCCGCGGACGTTCTGAGTGTGATCGATATGCTTAATGGGGCTGATACTTTTTTTCCAGGCTGGGATGGCGATTCGATCATCGCTTGTCCTTCACAATAAATAAGTATGGATTAACCAAAAAATCTAGTATTCGGCGGCGTCAGGTGTTATCATCCTGACGCCGCTTTTTTTATGGCCATGGTCTTCAGACTGGATTATGTCATCGAAGACAGACTCTTACAAGGTTCAACGTCCTGTGCATATCTATTAAGGTGTTGAATCGATAGAGGAAGCGTGAAGGGGACGGCTTATGACGACGACCTCAAAATTGCTGCGCAAGGAAATGATTGTTGTCCTGGTGGCGACACTCTTTATGGATACTTTTTCTGTATCCGCCCAAACCCCTATCGTATCGTTCAGAGCAAGAAAACATAACGACACGATTATCAGTAGTAGTCTCTTTCTGGGCGACGTCGCGACAGTTAACAACGTCAGTCCGGGTGATACGATCGAGATAGATATGTATCTTTCCGACTGGGGCGATGTAGGTGACGGAACGCTGCGTGGATGGCAGATCATTCCGGATTGCGAATCATATATTCACGTTATCGATTTTGGGTGTTACTTAAAACCGCTCGGGTGGGATGCTCCCCTTATCCGCCAGGATTGTGATCTCGTCAGTCAATGTTCTGCGTTTAGTAAGAACGCGGGATCCAGTTGCTGCAGCAACAATGATTGCGAAGGCGGTGTATGTGAAGCGTCTCCCGATTGTCTGGATGAAGCCTATCCCATCTGTAATCAGTGCCCTATTGGAGTAGGGGTGAAAAGGTGTACAGGTTTGAATTTTGATCCTTCTAGGGGGGCGTTTATCAAACAAAAACTCTGTTCCATAGAGAGCAACAATGCCGGTGATTTGTGTTTTG
>CBDTZI010000266.1:0-5394 GCA_965364865.1 uncultured bacterium
GCATACACACCGCGGCGATCGCCGCCGAGCCTGCATTTCGACGTACCCACTGTTTAGTGTCGATCGAACCTGGGTTGTTTGTGGATGGAAATATCATAAGTCCCGTTTTTCAATTCTATTTTAAGGCATCACAAATTCATGATCTTCCGCACGCACGGTTAACACCGCACAGGGAGATTTTCGCACTACCTTTTCCGTAGTGCTTCCCAAAAGAACATGAGCAATCGCTCCCCGGCCATGCGTTCCCATGACAATCATATCGATTTTATGGTCGCGTGCGTAGCTGATGATTTCGGAAAACGGCCTGCCCATGGAAACGTGGGTGATGGGGTCTGTTTTGAGATCGGCGAGATGCAGTTCGCGAAACTTTTCCATACGCGACCGGCCAAGTTCGAGTAAATCTTCCGGCGGTGGGCCCACGGGAATGCTTTCGGGCCCCATGGCGCTCCAGTATTGATAGGCGTCGTCAACCACATGCAGGCAGTGAAGATCCGCCGAAAACGTGTCGGTCAATTTTTTGGCATAATCCAACGCGGATTGGGCCAACTCTGAAAAATCGGTTGGAAATAAAATTCGTTCAAATTGGATGGACATGGAATGTCATCCTTTCTAATGGAGAAATTGCAACCATTTTTGCGATGATCCATCGCCTTAAAATCGTATAATAGACGCGTGCAAGCGTCAAATCGGAGTGGGGTGTTAGCAAGGGGCATTTTCGTTTATAATGACCTGCTGTAGTTAGGTGTACATACTTGATGGAATTGAACATGCAACTGAACGTGATTTCTTCAACATCGAAGAGTCCAAAGCGGAGGCTGCCACCCTGGTTGAAGCGGCCGCTGCCCTCGGGCGATTTTTCCAAAACGAATCAAATCGTAGCTGACAGCGGTGTCGCTACGGTCTGTCAGGAAGCGCGATGTCCAAATATCACAGAGTGCTGGGCAAAGCGTCACGCCACATTCATGATTTTGGGTGATAAATGCACGCGGCGATGTCACTATTGCGCGGTCGAAACTGCTACGCCTGATCCACCCGCTTCGGATGAGCCGGATCGATTAGCTGGCGCAGTCCATCAGTTGAATCTCAAACATGTGGTGTTGACCGCTGTCGCTCGTGACGATCTGGCTGATGAAGGGGCCGGTCATTACGCACGCTGCGTCACCGCAATTCACGAAAAATGTTCTTCGACCACGGTAGAGGTGTTACCGGCTGATTTTCATGCACGCCATGAATGCATTCAGGCACTTTGCGACGCAATGCCCGAACTTTATAACCACAACATTGAAATGGTGGAACGGCTGACTCCGAAAATCAGGCCGCACGGTGATTACCGTCGATCGCTCAACGTATTGAAAATGGTGAAAGATATCGCACCGCACATTATTACCAAGTCCGGCTTAATGGTCGGATTGGGTGAATCGACAGACGAGTTATATCAGACGCTGGAAGATTTGCGAAGCGTGGATTGTGACGCGGTGACGATGGGTCAATATCTTCAGCCCACGCGTGATCGCCATGTGCCCGTCAGTAGATACTATACGCCCGATGAGTTTGATGCGTTGGGTGAACATGCGAAATCGCTGGGTTTTGTGAGTGTCGCTTCCGGTCCGTTTGTACGATCCAGTTATAACGCCGTGGATGTGTTTGAAGAAAGCAAGCGTCGCTTGCAATCTGCAACAGAATAAATTCTCTCCCCTCCTTACTAAGGAGGGGGTGGGGGAGGTTTTCTTTAAGATGCTTACCCCCCTCAATCCCCCCTTGTAAAGGGGGGAAGAAATGTAACGAATAGAAATCAGTAACCTGAATATCATCATGGAAGATATGAGTAAACTGATCCCGTCTGTCGCGAGTAAAATTCGTGGAAAATTTATTGTGATGGACGGCCCCGACGGCGCGGGAAAATCCACACAACACCGACGATTAGAAGAGGCGCTAATGCAGGAGGGCGTGGAGGTTGTTTCCTGCCGTGATCCGGGTGGAACCGCGATCGGCGATCGTATTCGCTCCGTGCTGCTTGATCACGATTTGAGTGTGATGGATGTCAACTGCGAGACGATGTTGTTCATGGCCTCTCGCGCCCAACTGATGACGGAAATTATTCTGCCCGCGATCGAAGCGGGCAAGACGGTGTTGTGCGATCGGTTTATTACTTCGACCTGCGCGTATCAGGGCGCAGCTGGCTACGATCCCAAACGAATTATCGAGCTGGCTCGATTTGCGATCGGCGATCATTGGCCTGATCTGACCATTCTATTTGATGTCGATCCCGAAAAAGGTTTTGAGCGCATCGGTCGAAAATCCTCGCACGCCGGTAAAAACCGAAAAAACCACGAGGGACCTACCTTGTTCGAAGGCACCACAACCGACGCGATGGAGGCGAGGTCGATCGATTTTCATCGCAAAGTACGAAAACTGTTTCTTCAAGCCCGCGAATATTATCCCACTCCCATGGTCACCGTAGACAGCATGGCTGATCCCGATGAAGTGTTCGCCCGCATGCTGGAGTGTCTTAATAATGTCACTTTCTGACGTACAACATCAGGGCGGCGCCCAGCGATTGATTCAACGCGCCGTGCAGCGGGATCGCATTCCCCACGCCTACATTTTTCACGGCCCGGATGGGGTCGGTAAGGAAATGCTCGCACGCGGTTTCGCTCAGCTTATGATTTGCAGTGATCCAGTTGAACAGGCCTATGACGGGCTTGATGCAGACACCCTAGGCATTGATTCTCTGCGTATGGGCTGCGGCAAGTGTGAAGACTGTCAGGCCATCGCGAATCAAAATCATCCGGACTGGCATCTCATCTATCGGCAGCTCATTCGAAATCATCCCGATGCGGTGATCCGCAAGCGAAAGGGTCTGGATATCGGCGTGGACGTGCTGCGGCATTTTGTGATCGACAAGGTGGGTCACACCCCCGTTCGCGGAAAATCAAAAGTGTTTGTCATCCGCGAGGCGGACCGCATGACCACGCAGGCGCAAAACGCATTGTTAAAAACACTCGAAGAGCCGCCACCCAACACGTTTATTATTTTATTGGTTTCTTATACCGATCGACTGTTGCCGACCACGTTGTCGCGTTGCCAGGTGATCCATTTTGATGCACTGCCGACCTCGTTTATCAAAACAAAACTCTCCGAATTCATGCCTGATTTATCTGACGAACAACTTAACTGGTATGCTCGATCCTGCGAGGGCAGCATAGGCCGGGCGGTTGAATTCGTTCACGATCAACTCTACGAACTCAACCAGCGGTTGATTCAAGACCTCAGCCATCTGTCGTCGGCGCAATCTGCAGTGGTGATGACCCACTGGAACGAGGCTTCCAAGGCGTTGGGTGCGTCCTATCGCAAGCGCGACCCCGATATCACGGACACAGAGGCGGGTCGCACCGGTTTGCAGACGCTTTGTCGATTGGCGGCAGACTATTATGCCGATGTAATTAAGGTAGCTGCGGGTGACGCAACGCGAGTGACGAATATTGCTTGGCAGGAGCAGCTTCAACAAAAGGCGGGTCAGATTTCGATGGAACGCGCTGCGATTGCGGTTAATCGGCTCGCCCAGGCTCAGCGACAGTTGAACCTCAACGCCAATACGCAGCTGGTGGTCGACGCGCTGTTTCACGATCTGGCCAAGGTTTGAATTCAGAATTTAGAATTATGATTCTGGGTGGCATTCGTTCACCATCTGTGTGCGGCGTGTTTATTGTTGGGTGGCATGGCCAAGCCGAAGGCGCCGCCATGTTATTAGAAATATGATACACATGCCGGCACCGGGTGCCACTGGCGGCTTGACCGCCAGTGTGAATGTAGCTCGTAAATATCCGTCTGTAGTATGTAGATTCGTGTATAGTAAAAATTTGGGTGGCATGCTCACGCTTGCGTGAGCATGAATGATCGAATCTGAAAACATGCCCACGTAAACGTGGACATGCCACCCAGAAACCTGGAACAGTAAAGTAATCCTTCGATTGGAGATTGCCATGAAAAGAATAAACATCGTTTCATCACTGTTGGTTTGTGTGGTTTTCATTGGCGGTTGCGAATTTTCCGGCCCGTCTCGAATTTCGATGGGATACGCCAAGGTCATCCTCAAGCCGGGCAAGACGACGCAGCTTGATGTGCTGGAACATTTTGGTGCGCCTAATATTTCCACTCGCGAGGATGGCCAGGAAGTCTGGGTCTACGATAAAGTTTCTTCCCGGGAATCAGCCGCGGGGTTGGGTATCGGCGGCGGAGCGGTGGGTAGTGGCGGCGGCGGTCTCATCGCAGCTGGTTTGGGTTCCAGAACTCGAAGCGAAACCACCGTGATGCTAATCATCTATTTCGATGAATTCGACAAGGTCCGCGACTATCGCGTCAGCCAGACGAAGTTTTAAACGCGCCGAGCCGCATGCTTTAGCTTGCGCGGGTTTGTGGATATCATGAGTATGCAGGGTGCCCCATTGATGCGAAGCATGGTTGTAAATCCCGACCAGTCGGGGGTGGGGGGCAGACGAAACAATTTTGTTGATATAAAAAGAATGTGATCCATGAAGATAAATAAAAAAATAACGATGCGGATATTCGTTTGTCTGATGGGTGCGACGTTGTTTTCAACCGGTTGTGCGTCGAACAGTCTCACGCAATCGGAGATCAAATTTTTACAGACGCGGCAGATCAATCGGCCCTTCCATATCACCTACGACGCAGCCCTGAACGCCATGTTCGGCCTGGGCTATTCGCTCACACATACCGACAAACAGTCGGGCATTATCTCCGCTCAACTCGGCGATTATGGCCACGTGTCGATGATGACCGATAAACTGCGCAAGAAAAACCCGGTACAAAAAGTGACGCTGATGGTACGGCCCGCGGGTCGGGATCAAACCGTGCTGCGCATGAAACTGCTGATCAATGAAATCCCCAAGCTGGATCGAAAAATTGTGACCGCGGTGTGGCTGCGCATCGAACGTGAAGCCATGCTCGACGCTGGCCCTTCTGATATTAAACGAACCAATCATCAAAACAAGCCACGCACACGGCAGTGATATTTTTCGGAGACGCGCCCGTAAGGAAGCGGGGTGCCCCATTTATGCGAAGCATGGGTGGGGGACGGAGTTGCCGGGAAGTATCGCTAATCTCAATCCCTATGACATCGGCACCATGTTTTTCCGAACCGCGCCCGTGAGGAAGCGACCAAATCATTCGACGGGGATAAACCCCGGCGTTACATTTTGACAACCGAAACACACTGGCGGGCAAGCCGCCAGTGGCACCCGAGCTCGCAGGCGTATCGTTCCCCACCCCCGACCAGTCGGGATTTACAACCTTGCTTCGCAAGAATGGGGCACCCGCTATTCACGCATCGGATATTGGGATCAAAGCGAGGTTACCCTGGGTCACGCCGCGCAT
>CBDTZI010000267.1:0-5379 GCA_965364865.1 uncultured bacterium
GGATCCGGGTCAAGGCGACTATCCCAAAATTGTGATCGGAGATGGCTGTACTTTTTTACACCGATTTCAATGTAACGCAGCCCGTTCGATTCGAATCGGGAACAACGTGCTCACCGCATCCAATGTCTTGATCACCGATTCCGATCATGTCGTCGAACCCGGCGTACCCGTCACCCAAAGCACTCGATTTAACACAAAGCCGGTCCTCATTGAAGACAATTGCTGGTTGGGTCAAAATGTGGTTGTGCTCAAGGGCGTCACCATCGGCCACGATTCGATCGTAGGTGCGAACAGCGTAGTCACCAAAGATGTACCACCCTGTTGTGTGGTCGCAGGCAATCCCGCGAAGGTCATCAAAAAAAACAGTAGCGAATAAATCAATAAAAAGTATGTTCTACGAACGGATACCCTTACCATTACAACCATGCACGCTACAGCCCGGACCATCACAACTTCCACCCTTCCCGCGATGCGCGAGACACTGCCACGCTGGTCCAAGCTCGTAATCGTATCCATTTTCATTACCCTGCTCATGCCCCGTGGCGTCGAAGTTCAGCTCGGGTCGATCATGATCAATCCGTCGCGCATCTTTTTGTCAATTTTTGGTGTAGCTGCAATCACCCGTGTGTTGTCAAACACGATTAAACTCCGATGGTCCCCCGCGGATTCCCTGATGTTGCTGCATGTGGTGTTCATTGCCAGCAGCGCCTTGTATCACGATGGGTTTGGTGATGGCCTGGAAAACGCCATCGCATTTTCGGTAGATATGGGTTTGGCTTACTTCGTCGCTCGCTGCGCCATCTGCAATATCAGTAGCTATCGCTTTTACATTCGCACCGCACTGATCCTCGCGGCCATCAGCGGTGTGTTTGGCTTGATCGAATGCTTTACCGGTTTTTCTCCCATACGCGCGATACTGCAAATTTTTTTCCCGAAAGTGGCCTATGTCTACCTTCACAATCAACGACTCGGACTGTATCGAGCCACCGCCACCTTCCGCGCCGACATTCTCCTGGGATTGTATTGTGCCACTGTCTTCACATTAGCCTATTATATCCCCGCCGCAATGTTGGGCATGAAACGTATTCATCGGAAATGGTATCTGTTCCTTGCGCTCTGTGGAGTCTTTACCTCGCTGTCCAGTGGTCCGTGGCTGGCGACAACATTGGCTTTGTTTTGTTTCGTTTATGATCGAATCATGCGCGGCGATCGAAACCGATGGAAATTATTAATCACCGCGGTCGCGATCGCGTGGATGGTCGTATCGGTGGTCGCCAACCGTGGCCCGTTTACGCTCGTCATCGATTATCTATCCTTAAACTCACTCAGCGGACATGTCCGCCTGGCTATGTATGAAGCGGTCCTGGCGATGGTGCCCAACCATTGGGCGATCGGATGGGGATGGGGACCAGACTGGCCTCGCCCGGAATGGTACATCTGGCCGTCCATCGATTGTTATTATGCGGTACAATTTGTGCGTTCCGGCATTTTTGCCGTCCTGTCGATCATTGGCTTTTTCCTGTATTCGTGGATCAGCATCGCAAAAAATGCTAAAAGAAATCCCGCCATCGCCATGGAGACCAAAGGATGGATCCTCGCAACGGTTTGTATGTCGATTGCGATTATTACCGTACACATTTTTGGAAATTTGATCTATGTGACTTATTTTATGTGGGGTGCGGGGCAGGTGTTGATGCACCCGAATTCCATTTCGAGACGACGACCCTTCGCTGCGAAACCATGAGGAACACCGGCAGATGACAGAACCTTCTACTTGTGCAGATTTGATGAAGCGGTATTATCCACCGCCTCATGTCGACGCACTGGATGCTGTTTTTACCGAATGTGCCAATCCCGGCATGAAGGTGCTCGACGCGGGTTGCAGTGACGCACGCGGGTGTACTCGAAATTCGCCGTGGGAGCAGATGTACATTGTCGGGATTGATTACGAACCATCCGTGAAGAACAATCCGTTTTGTAATGATGCCCTGGTGGGAGATTTAACCACGCTACCCTTTGAAGATGACACCTTTGACATCATCCATTGCCGATGGGTACTTGAACATATCGCGGACCCGTTGATCACCTTTCGCGAGTTCAGGCGTATTCTCAAGCCCGGTGGAGCTTTTCTTGCACTGACGCCGAATCTGTTTCATTACGCGTCCCTTGGCGCACAGTTTTCTCCACACTGGTTTCATCGTTGGTGGTGGCGGGAGGAGTACGATCCATTTCCAACCTATTTCCGATCGAATTCGCGTCGACGAGTGCGCCGACTCTGTAAACAATCCGGCTTTACGCTGGAGAAATTACAAAGCATCGAAGGGCCACCGAATTATTTACGTCGTTATCGACTTGGTTTTCATTGCGGTATCATCTATGAACGATTCGTCAACTCGACCGCTTTGTTTTCGTGGCTTCGACACGATCTCGTATTCAAAGCGGTGGCTACGCAATAACAAGGGTCCACCGAACATAACATAAGCACGTTTTTAACACTATGCAAAAAAACAATCACGACATCAGTACCGCTGGCCCATCGCATCTATACGGAACTTCATCCGCCGTGATGAACCGTGTGTCGCGAATTTACTATTCCATTCGTGGGATGGGCCTGCCCGCGACGATCAGTGAAATTCGCCGACAATTGAAATATCGAAAACAAAATGCGAACTCCATGACAGGCCCCGTACTCAAGGGCATGGATCACTGCACCTGGCTCGAATCTCTTGCCGATGTCGAATTACGTCAACTCCAACCGAACTACGAAACCCTCGCTCGGTTTATGACGGATATGCGATATCCGAAATTCTATTACCGAAGCCATCGACGATTACGTTACGCGTTGTGGCATTTTCTTGGCACAGAATTGGCCCACTTGGACCGCGACAGCGTGGTGGTGGACGTCGGCGCACGACCCGGTATCTGGGGAGAAATGATTCGTCGCCATGTGGGCTGTACCGTGTACGAAGTGGATCTGAATTACAAAAAAGGGATTCACGGTTTTCGCATAGGCTCGGGTGCAGAATCAATCCCCTTGCCGAACGAATCCGTCACACACTTCTTATCGTTTTGTGCGTTCAACTGCTTTGAGGGATCAGGGGATACCGATTTTCTGACAGAAGCGACACGATTGTTGGTCCCGGGCGGTAAAATAATACTGGTCCCGTTGTGCATCGCAGACGAATATGTAAATCTCTACGACCCGCAAATCCTGACGGATTTGTCCCGGTTAGACAACGAAGCTAAGGCAATCGAATGGCCAGGCTGGGGTAATAACTTCGGTCGCTGGTACAACAACGAAGCCTTGCAAGAACGCATACTAAACCACATATCATCCTTCAAAAAAACTATCTGGTGCGTCCGACACCCCGCATCCAACGAGGATAAACCTGAATACCTGTACGCCGCCGAGTTTACAAAAACGAATGCGCAAAAAAAATTCCCCACCTCGTAATCAAACGAGATGGGGAATTGAACATTTTCTTTAGTGCTCGTACGCACCGATATCATAGTTACCCGACGCGGGTCTCGGCGTCTTGTCAATATCCTGGAAGTTCGACGGCAATGATACCGCCGCGTTCAACAAAGGATCACCCGTATTTCTCGCCGGCGATGATGTCGTGAGCCTGAAATCCCAGCTGGAATGACGTTGATAATTCACGAACTGCGGGTCTGCGATTTTATCATGTGGACCCAAAGGCATATTCGAATTTGAATTAAACAGCATGTTATAATCCGAATCGACCTGGCTGTTATCATTCACATCGACATTGATCCCGGAATCGAAAAACAGGTTATCTCTCAGAACAACATTCGAGGCGTTGCCGAAGAACCAGATTCCCGCGTAACCCGTCCAACCAAAGGTGTTGGAGTGGATTTTCACATTGTTGGCTGCTGCGGCAGTGAATCGGCCGTCAATAAACAACCCAGAAGTTTCGCTTCCCGCTTCCGTGTAATAACGATCCGTGTACATTAAGTTGCCGTAGATTTCGATGTTCTCAAAACCGCCGTCGAGATTATGCAAGTAAATCAATTGCGTAAAATCATACAACGTGTTGTAACGAATAATCGTGTTCGTAAGATCGCTGCAGTCGATCCCATCCTGGTGAAGGCTGGTATGGAACTGATCGTAAATCAGATTATGTTCCATGAGAATATCCGTACCCGCACCCTGTAATCCATCCTTACCGTTATAATGGATATCGTTTCCGCTGATGGTCAGCTGCACAGCACCATACTGCCCACCAAACGTAACGGCGCTTAATCCGTTGGCAAAAATCTCATTGGAATCGATCAGCGTGTTAATCGCATTTCGGGCGTAAATACCATCCTCATTGTTGTGATGGATGTAATTGCCCACGAGTTCAATCCCTTCAACACCGCGATCACCCCAGCCCTGGAAGAAAACACCATTGCCGCTGTGATTGCGAATTTCAAATCCCTCCACACGAATATGTTGAACCGGTTTGGAGAAATTCACGCCGTCGGATCGGCTGTTTTGACCATCCAATACAACCGTATCACCCGGGTTGGCCATGATCGTGATCAACGCGCCCGACGCACCGGAAGTCCACGGAATGATTGATTCATAATACACACCCGCTTTGACGATCACTGTCTCACCGGCTTGAACCACATCCACACCCTTCGCAATGGTCTTGAAAGGCTGACTGATGGATCCAGGATTATTGTCACTGGCACCGGCACTATTTTTATCCACATAATAAATTGTACCGCTGACAAGATTCACCATCGCTGAATCTTGAGAAGCGCTGCCGTCGTTATCGGTCACGGTCAAGGTATAATTCGTGGATTGTGCTGGCGAAGCAGTGGGTTGAGCGATATTGGCGTTACTCAAACCCGTCGAAGGTGACCAACTGTAACTGTACGGTGCGGAACCACCCGAAGCCAGGCCCTGTAACACCGCGGAACCACCGTCTACAATCGCAAGGTCCGGACCGGCATTGGCTGACAAGTCTGCGGCTGCGACAAAAACCGTAACCGCATCACTCTCAAACGTACCGTCACTATCGGTTACGGTTAAAGTATATGTGGTGGTTGCCGTTGGAGAAGCAGCCGGTCGAGCCGAGAATGCATTGCTCAATCCCGTGGTAGGTGACCATCCGTAGGTATAGGAACCACTACCGCCGCTGGCACTGCCATCCATCATAGTGGATTCACCCGTGACGATGGTTTTATCAAACCCCGCACTGGCGGATAACGGCCCACCCGAACCCAGAGTAAAGTTGCAAATCTGTAAAGTACCTGTTCCCGTCCAGACACCCATGTTTTCAAGATTCGTCACCGCGTTTTGTTCCGTGCGGAAACTGTAATTGGCCGCCAACGCAATTTCTTGACTGTCGCCCGCGGGAGTAACAG
>CBDTZI010000268.1:0-5369 GCA_965364865.1 uncultured bacterium
TCGTCGCTGATTGCGAAACTGGCCAACATCGACGAGGTGTTTACCTGTCAGTTCGAGGAATTTCGCGACACGATCAACGAAGAGTATTACGTACGCGATCTTTCCAATCGACTCGGATTTAAGGTGAATATCGTCACGCCCACGAAGGCTCAGTTTTTACACGATCTGCCGGCGCTGGCTTATCACCTGGAGATGCCCACCGGCTCGTTCAGTGTGTTTCCACTGTATCGATTGGCCAAGGCCTGTCACGACGCGAATTACAAAGTGATTCTCTCGGGGGAAGGTGCGGACGAACTGTTTTCCGGGTATGTGCGAAACGAATTTTTAATGTCCGATGATGTCGAGCCGGGCAATGCCAAACAGAAACACTACGCTTCGATGTTAAAGCGTTATCACGGCAGCGATCTGGATCGGTTCTGTCGGATGGCTTCTCGGTCGGGGCTAAACGGCGCATCATTGTTGAAAATGTTTTTAATCGAGCAATGGAGCCCACGACGCTCCACGCTGGAAAACGTCTGTTACATCGAATCGCGTCTTTTTATTCAGCCGTTGTTGCAAATGGCGGATCGGATGTGCATGGCTCATAGCATTGAAGGGCGATGTCCGTTTCTCGATCATCGGTTAGTCGAATTTGCGTTTTCGCTGGATGATTCACTTCGCCATCGGGACGGTACGGGGAAATGGATTGTTCACCAGGCCGCCCAAAAACTGTTACCTCGCGGATCCAAATTATTAACCCGGCCGGTGAAAGATGGTTTGCCCACGCCGGTGAATTTGTGGATGCAGGGGCGACAGACATTTGATCGCAAACACTGGAACTCGCTCATGACGGCTGAGTGTATTAAGAGCTTGATGGGCGGGGTAGATCAGTGTGTCGAGCAACGCAGCGCGTCGCGCGAAGACCTAGCCTTATTGCAAAATGAAAAAATTGATCAGAACAACTTGACGGTGGGGACACATTCGTGACAGATTTGCATTGCACGCCGAGTATTACAGATAAACATCGAGACGTTGTATTGACCGTGATCGCGCCTTGTTATAACGAGCAGGACAACATCGACGCACTGGTGAATCGTACCCTGGCTGCGTTTCGAGCGATGGACATCGAAGGGGAGTTGATTCTGGTCGATGATGGCAGTCAGGATAACACCTGGGAATGTATTTTGCATCGTTCACAATTGGATATGCGCGTTTGCGGTGTGAAACATGTGATCAATCAGGGGATCGAAGGCGGATGGCGAAGCGGGCTTCTCGCGGCCAATGGTGAATTGGTCTGTCTGATCGATGCGGATTTACAAAACCGCCCGGAAGATATCGCGGTGCTGCACCGGGCTTTCCTCAAACGAAAATGTGACGTGATTCAGGCGGTACGCCACTCGTTGGATCGTAATAAAATGCGCCGATTGTGTACGTCGAGTCTGAACCTATTGCTGAATGTTGTGTTCGGCACGAAGCTTCGTGATAACAAATCGGGTTTTATTCTTTGTAAGCGTGAATCGCTGCAAACGATGTTACATCATCGCTATCGCTATCGATTTTACCAATGTTTCGTGGGCGTCGCATCCTGTTCACGCGGAATGTCGCTGAGCGAAGTGGATACCGTTTTTGAGCGTCGAGTATCGGGACAATCATTTCTGGCCAACCTGCCGTTAAAAGTGATCGTAAAAATCGTGTGGGAGATTTTTAAGTTTCGAACAGAACTCCTGCTGGAAAAATATTCGCGTTCGAGGCCAGCTCCTGCACACCATCTTCATCGTGCCATAACGACTTCGCCTGTTGGGAGTGAATCGTGACCGAATTACAAACCGCAACACCTATCAATATCGAAGCGCAGTACGATGATTTTGCCCGCAAGCATGACATCGACGACTACTACGCACGATCCAATTTCTTGATACGATTCGTCGAACAGGCTCGCTTGCGATGTATTCGTCGTATGATCCGAGCCAGGCATGGGGATGCGGTGTTAGAGGTCGGTTGTGGCGGCGGTCATGTGTTAAGGATGTTCCCAGAGGCCAACCTGACCGGGTTGGATGTTTCGGGTTGTATGTTGGAAAAAGCTCGCAAAAATCTTGCGGGATATCGCGTGCAATTGTTGAAGGGTGAGATGCACGAGTTAGCCTTGAATGATCAAACTTATGACAAGGTGATCTGTACGGAAGTGTTGGAGCATGTGGAGAATCCTGATGCGATTCTGAGTCAGATTCGTCGTGTGCTCAAACCCGGTGGGACCGCGGTTATCACCTTGCCGAATGATCATCTGATTCGACAAATTCAATCCATGATACGTTTCAGCGGGCTGAGTCGACTGCCGTTGTTCAATCGCATCGCCTGGGGCGGCGACGAATATCATTTGCATATCTGGCGGGCGAGCGAAATGCGGGCGATGATTTCCAAACATCTGACGTTGGTGCATCAGCGAAGCCTGCCCTTTCCTCTGATGCCCATTCGCTATGCTTTCAAGTGTACCACTTCCAAGTAACCGCTTCGTAAACACCATTTTGCCATGTCCGATATCATCGATCGGCTGATTTCGTCTATTGATTCTGCCCGACGAGAACTTTCGCTGCCTCAAGTGCGTCTAATGGGTTATAACCGCAGGTTATGATCATAGTGATGGATATGGACGGGTGATATATTGAAAAATCATCTAATAAACATCTCTCTCGTGCGTTGTATCCTGTGGAAGGCATCGCAACCGACGGACATTTTTTCGGTAAGAATGATGATGACCCCGCGAGTATTTCTGCTCAACGATAGGATCGGACATGGCCAACGGCCCGCCGCCTGAAAAAAACGAATGTTACGTCAAATCCAGTTGGATTCGATCCACCCTGGATGAGTTCGAGGGTCCGCTGCTGCGATACGCCGCGCGGATCACCGGTGATGTCGAGCGGGCGCGTGACGTGGTTCAGGAAACCTTTCTTCAGCTTTGCCTTTTGGAAGCCAACAGCATGAACGGTCGACTTGCGCCCTGGCTTTATACGCTCTGTCGAAGAAAGGCGTTGGATGTGCGAAGAAAGGAAAGCCGCATGCAGGTGATCAGCGACGAACAATTATCCGCCAGCGAATCGCGCGACAGTGACCCTGCTGAGATGGTCGAACGAGGCGAAGGGTCGCGGCGCGTGCAGGATATGTTGGCCAAGCTTTCGCCGAATCAGCAGGAAGTGATTCAGCTGCGATTTCAATCGGGTTTGAGTTACAAGGAAATCGCGACGGTGACAAAACTCAGCGTGAGCAACGTGGGGTATCTGATTCACGCTGCGATCAAAACGATACGAAACGAAATGGGAATACAACACCCGAGCCGCGAGCTTTAGCTTGCGCGGATGTAAGAATGTCGACGAATACACAATTTATCATCACCGCGCAGGCTAAAGCCTGCGGCTCAGGATTAGGATAGGAGAAAATCATGAAAATCAATCCCGACGATCCGAACTTGACCGCCTACGCACTGGGCGAGCTCGACGATAAACAAAAAACAAAAATCGAACAGCAGTTAGAGCAATCGCCCGAGCTTCGCGCGGTGGTTGATGAAATCCGTGCAACCGCTTCGATGTTGACCGAGCAGTTTCAGGCTGAACCGCTTGCAACGCTTACCGAGGATCAAAGATTGACAATTGAATCTAAAGCAACGGAGTTGAATGGCTGTGTTGGTAAAACAACTACTACAAACCGTTCTTTTGTTCGACGATTCTGGTTTCAAACAGCCATAGCCGCTTCCATTGGTGTTGCGATCGGCGTTGTGCTGCTTCCTTCGTTAGAAAGTGCGAGGCGACTCCCGAGCTCTATAACTGCAAACATCAAGGGTTCTGGCACGTCAATGAAAACGAATGCTAATACTGATGATAAATGGGGGAATAAGCCAACAGCTGTTGGATTCACGACCGCACCGGGCGAGGGAGATGTTGTAGGCGGAGCTTCTTTAACGGTTGGATTTTCTTCACTACAAAAAGACGCATTAGCTTCAGTGGGATATGTAGGTACACCAGTTACATACATGGATAGTGAAGAATTAGAAGGATCAGTTGATCAGCATTTGAGATTTTTAAGGGCTGGGGCAGATGCGGATCAATCTGTTTCATTTGATTCTTCTATGCGAAGGGCAAGACGAAAGCGTGTTAGTGGTAAAAAAGATAAATCTGAGCCAAAATTTTATGGATTTAATCCTGGGGCAAATGTGACAGGAATTCCCGTTACAAATATGAGTGCTGATGAATTAAGTCTCAGATTGGCTAATCACATAGATCCAGGGAGCTTTCGACCTGATCACAACTCTAACTCCGAATCGTACGCTCAGCTTCCGCAAAATCCGTATTTGACTGTTTCACGGAATCCGCTTTCAACATTTTCCATCGATGTGGACACAGCCTCCTACGCCAACGTACGACGAATGATCAATCAGGGCCAACTGCCTCCGCCGGGGGCTGTACGCATCGAAGAAATGATCAACTACTTCGATTACAATTATCCGTTGCCCGATGGCGATGATCCGTTTTCGGTGAACGTCGAGGTAGCTGACTGTCCGTGGAACGCGAATCATCGCTTAGCCCGCATCGGAATCAAAGGCTGGGAGATCGCCGACGAAGATCGACCGCCTACTAATCTCGTTTTTCTGATTGATGTGTCCGGCTCCATGCAGCCACAGAACAAGCTGCCGCTGTTGAAAAAGTCTATGGAAATGCTGGTTGATGGCTTGAACCGCGATGATTACGTTTCGATCGTGGTTTATGCGGGTGCATCGGGACTGGTGCTCGAACCGACGTCATGCAGCCGGCGAAGCGCGATTTATGCCGCGATGGATCAACTCAATGCAGGCGGCTCAACCAACGGCGGAGCGGGTATTCAGCTCGCGTACGACACAGCTATCAGTAATTTCATTGACGGCGGAATCAATCGCGTGATCCTCGCGACCGACGGCGACTTTAACGTGGGTACGACCGATCAGAACAGTCTGACGAAACTGATCGAAGAAAAAGCGAAGAGCGGTGTGTTTTTGAGTGTGCTGGGATTTGGCATGGGGAATTACAAAGATTCAACTTTGGAATTGCTTGCGGACAAGGGTAACGGCAATTACGCATACATCGATACGATCAGTGAAGCACAGAAGGTGCTCGTAGATCAGATGGGCGGCACGCTGATGACGATCGCCAAGGACGTCAAAATTCAGGTGGAGTTCAACCCGACTGAGGTGTCTGCCTATCGTTTGATCGGTTATGAAAATCGGATGCTAGCTGCGCAAGATTTTAACGACGACAAGAAAGACGCCGGCGAGATCGGCGCGGGCCATACGGTCACCGCGTTTTATGAGATCGTTCCGGTGGGTGTGGAAGTGGTGGATACGCCGAGTGTGGACGCGTTGAAATATC
>CBDTZI010000269.1:0-5365 GCA_965364865.1 uncultured bacterium
TCGTTTCTGTTGTTGATCGGGCTGCTGCGACCGGTGCTACGCAGATATTATGGATTCAAACCGAGCAGCACTTTTTTATTATCATGGTGGATTGCAGGCGGATTGGCGCTTGGATTAAGCGTTCTACAGATACCGGTGATTTCACGATCGAGTGATATCACCGATGTCCTATTCCGGTGTCTGGGCGTGGCCGTGGGGATGGTGCTGCAATCATCGATCCTGAGAAGCAGTTTGCGATTAAATCACGACGTGCATACGCCGATCTGGAAAAGACCGGCGTGGGTGGGATGTATATTGACCGGAATTTATATTGTTTATTCCGGTTTGATTCCGTTTGACTTTGCTTCATTAAACACCTCATGGGAAGAAACAAAATCGTCGCACGGATTTTTGCCGTTTTACGCATACTTTTTTGCCCGGTTTGATCTGATGATGACCGATGCGTTGTCGAAATCCACGGCCTACGTTGTATTCGCGATGATGTTCGCCGCAGGATCAATCAGGCTGGCCAACAAGACGCTCCCGTTTCGGATACTGATGATTACATTGTTCAGCTTAATGCTATCCGTTGCGATTGAATTCGTACAACTCTTTATGCCCATACGTGTGACGAGTTTAACCGATCCAATTCTGGCTGGCGTCGCCGCGATCGTGGGAGTCATCGGATATGATTACGCGGTGGCGTTTTACCGGCATGCCCGTTCGCTCTCTATTCTGGATATGGAGGGGATTCGCACGACACTTAGAGATACGATGAGTGATGAGACGTCGGGTGAGGGCAAATTGAGTGTGGCTGATGAAATGATCGCCGGGATCGCAGAACCCTACGAAGGCGCGCCCCGCGAACCCGATCCTTCCAACACCCCCATACGCAAACACAACCCCAGCGCACCATAAATATAATAATTCATGGGATTGAATTAATTACAAACGTGACCAATTAGATGGGGAGTCTATTTGCCTTTTTCAGCGATCGCCACATTTAAGTGTTTGGCGAGGCGAGATATTTTTCGAGAGGCGGTATTGCGATGCAGTGTGCCTTTCGATGCGATCTGATCCACTTGTTTGGTGATCGCCTGGAGCTGATCCTTGGCGGACTGTATGTCGCCCGCATGGATAGTGTCCATGAATTTACGCGTTGTAGATTTAAGCTCAGACTTGCGTGCACGATTGCGATCGTGACGCTTTGCGTTCTGTTTGATTCGCTTTTTTGAGGAAATCGAATTTGCCACGGATCAAGTTCTCCGAAAACTTACATTTCTTCTGGGGAACCATTTTCAGCCCAGACCGGCTAATCTACTCCGCATTGGACAAATTGTCCAGACGTATCCGGGTGTCCAGAAAATTGTAGTCCAATTTGAGGATATTGCCGTAGGTTGCCTGGGCCGATTCGACGTCGTTGTAGTCTTCCTGTGCCCGTCCCAGCCAATAGAGAACGGTTTTTGCGACCTCGTCGTCCTTGTAGGGGTGACCCTCAAAGGTTTCTTCCAGCGTGGAAATAGCCTGCGTATGGTACTTTTTGCGATAAAAGCATCGCCCCAGATACATTCCGCAGGCGGATCGGCTCTTGGGATTGGCTCGGGCAGCTTGGAACAGCGGAATGGCATCGTCGAATCGACCGGCTCTGAAATACCGCACAGCCAACTCATATTTCAAGGCAATGTCCGTCGGGTATTTCGTGGTTCTCTCTTTGTAGATGCCCAGTTCAAACCGAAGAAGGGCGATTTTTTTTTCCTTCACGGTCTCGGGTTGACCGGCTTTGGCTGCTACTCGAACCGCACGGTTTAGTTGTTTCACACGGATATCATCCGCCATCTGCTTCCAGCGGTAATTTTTAGTCTTGGTGTGTTCTTCCATAATGATTTGGATCGCCCTGGTTTCTTCGTCATCCTGCTCTCTGCGACAAAGAAGTTCCACAAAGCTTTTTAACTTGCCTGGCGTATTTGGGTTTTCGCGATATTCGTGTTCCGCCTTCTTGATGAGTTGATCCATGCGATCTTCGCTTTGTACCGAACGATCCCGGTCGTGAAGGTCCCTCTGTTCTTCCGAGTCGGAAATGCTGTCACGGTACGAATCACTATCCTGATATTTCCCTTTCAGGATCGTCAATTTGGTTGACAGGGTACGCATGGCTTTGTCCGCCGCCTGATCACTGGGAAAACGTCTGCACCAAAGTCGCAAAGCTTCCACGCCGGTCTGGTATGCTTCCACGCCAAAATTGGATTCATTACGTTTGCCCGCGCGCTCGCCCAGTTCTTCCATCAAGGTCGCGAGAGATTGAAATAATTTATTGGAGGCTTTGGGATTACTTTCCAATGCTTTGAGAAATAATCCGCCGCTCCATTTGGCGGCTTCTTCCGCACGGAGACGGCTTGCGTTTTTGGTCATGCCTTCGATGTAGTTGATGTTGTCGGGGTCGCGACCGAACAGCCACAGAGCATTCATAAACGCCTGTTTGGGATCCTTGTCGTTCAAGGATCGTTTCATGCTGTCTTTGAAGCCGGGCTTTTTGCCACCCGTTTGTTTACGGGCGACGGCACAACCATGAAGCGGTTTACACCCGTCTTCGACTGCGTCGGGCCAAAATTCCAATCCGTTGACGTAATACTCGATCGCGTAGTCGAACTGTCGTTTCCCACCGAGTTCACGGCCACGTATAAACCATTTATTGGCTTTGATGCGATCATCTTCAGAGATGTCGATGCGTGCATTGGGGTCGGAATTTTCGGATGGATCGCTCTTTTTTTTCGCCATAGATTTATTTACAGATTCAAATTAGTGGTAGGAGCTACGCCCCGAAACATTAGTGGGTGACAATCGTCGCCAACGGCATTCGACGGTGTGATGACCGATGAGAGCGTGTTCGTCCTGGTCGGCAGGTCGTATTTTTAGGCGAGAATCCCTGTTACCCTTTACAATGAACAGTCAATTCATAGTATCAGGGCCTTATAATGTGTCAAGCAAGACACGATCAGACAAATGTATTGCAGTTTTTATCGGATGATGTCAGTGAAGATACCCAATCTAGACAACCTGCGGATTGTTTATTACCCCGATCCCAGATTAAAAAAGGTGGCGGCTGAGGTTTTGGATTTTGATCAGAATCTCAAATCGCTGGCGAATAAAATGCTCGATCTGATGCACGACGCGAAAGGGGTCGGCTTGGCCGCTCCACAAGTCGGTGTCAGTGTTCGCATGTTTGTGTGCAATGCGATCGGAGAAGAGGGTGACGACCGGATTTTTGTCAATCCGAAATTGATGGACCTGACCGGTGCTGCGGAGCTGGAAGAAGGTTGTCTGTCGCTCACCGGTGTAACCGTGAACATGCGACGTGCGACCACCGCGACCATGGAAGCATTCGACGTAGAAGGTCATCCAATCAAGTTGACCGGTGAAGACCTTGTGGCTCGAGTGTGGCAGCATGAAACCGATCATCTGGATGGGCGATTGATTATCGACCGCATGTCTCAATCGGATGAAATTTTGAATCGTAGGGCCATCAAACAACTTCGTGACGATTATACGGGTAAGTGATGCTGCTGGGCCGATCCCGATGACAATCGGGACTTTCTCGGTCCTCAGGTTAAAGTAAACGGGAGAGATGAATGCGATTAGTTTTTTTAGGTTCGGGCGCGTTTGCCGAGCCGACAATGAATTGGCTGTCAAATAGCGATCACGAAGTCGCGCTGGTCATTACCCAGCCCGCCCGCAAAGCGGGTCGAGGTCGAAAGACGACACCCACCCCGGTTGCACAACTTGCAGCTGAACTGGGTATGGAGACCATCGAAACCGACGACGTCAACAGCCCACCCATCATTCAGAAATTAAAATCGCTTGATGTGACAGTGGGATTGGTGATCGCCTTCGGTCAAAAACTAGGCCCGGAGCTGTTGAAATTGTGGCCCGGTGGTTTTATTAATTTGCACGCTTCTTTGCTCCCCAAATATCGTGGAGCAGCTCCGATCAACTGGGCGATTGTTCACGGTGAAGAGCGAACGGGTTGCAGTGTCTTCAAAATTGTTTCCCGTATGGATGCCGGTCCAATGTTGTCTTCCCGATGGACGCAGATCAAACCGGAAGAAACCGCCGGCGAATTGCACGATCGATTAGCCGGGATCGGGGTGGATGCGGTGGACGCGGCTTTGCAGTTGTATCTCAATGGCCAACTTCCTGCAGGGGAGCCGCAAAACGATCGTGAAGCTACGCTCGCGCCGAAATTATTCAAAGCGAACGGCGAAATTGATTTTTCTCGAACCGCACAAGAGGTCACGAACCACATTTGCGGCATGACCCCCTGGCCCGGTGCAATGACGAAATATGATTCCCCCTCCGGTCGATGGGAGAAAGTGACCATCCTTCGAGCGAGACCCGCTGAGGTTGTTTCCGATGAACCACAGAAAATGGTACCGGGCACGATTGATGAGCGACGATTTGTGGTGGTATCCGGCGGATTGATTGAAATTCTGGAAATCAAGCCCACTTCAGGCCGCACCATGAGCTGGCGCGAATATGTCAACGGCCGTCATGTACAGGTGGGTGACAGGTTTACGGCAATATAATAGAGTGCCGACTTATCTATTTTGAAAATTACTCTGTAACTTCACGATTTCAGGCCGAAATGTAAGGGCGGTTAAAGCAACTCTGTATACCCCAAAAGATTTTCTAAAAATTTGTACCCCATTGGGACGATTGTGTGTATACTGTGTGTATTCATGTAACGAGGATAAACCCATTCTCAGCATATCAAATTCATTGAATGGGTTCACCGACAAGGAGCACGACGATCATGAGTTGGCTAGTTCTTGTTGTAATTTTATCTCTGGTTGCGGTGATTTTATTGCTTCGTCGTTTGAGTCAAAACGACGTGTCAGAACAATAACCCCACCTAACCCATTTACGGTCAATCAATTATTTCCTGCACGTCAAGGGTAGGCGGTTGATGTACGGGCAAACATTGTATTCCACTTCCTTCGCTCACCGCTTTTTTCGCGGATTTGGGATTTGAACCCATTGTTGATATACTCACGCGGTATTCGTTCGGGTGGAGTACAAGACTTCGATTGTATTAAAATTGATAGAGGAAGATTTTCTATGCGTCATGCAATAATGAATGTGCAAAAGTTAATGGTGGGTGTTGCGATGTTGCTCTCGGTGGCCTGTGTAACGGCGAAAGAGCCGGGTCACGCCACCTATCGCGCGAAATTAACATCCACGGTAGAGCGACAAATCGCGGATCGCACGAGTCAATGGCTCGATTATTATCGAGATCTACACCGTCATCCGGAATTATCGTTGCAGGAAAAAGAAACATCTCGAAAAATCGCGGAGCAACTCAAAGCCATTGGTTATGAAGTGACAACCGGGG
>CBDTZI010000270.1:0-5363 GCA_965364865.1 uncultured bacterium
GTTGCGAGCCTGTTGGCGGCGCAGTGGTCGATGCCGCGGCTTGCAACGGGCTTGCCCATAGCGAGAGCAGGATGAATGTTACTTGTATCATGGAAGGCCTCGGTTCTGTTGATTCTATCAGGTGTTACCGCCCCCAAGCCGGTTCGGTTGCACCATGAGAACGTCCGGTAGTATGAAAATTGTAACGCCGGGCCCTGAAATTGAAACCGCCGAAGTGGCTATACGGGGAATAACTAGTGAAGTCGCATTTTTTCACTTTGTGGATAGGCTGTGATTCAAGCGTGTATGCAACTGCGGATAAACGAGTAAAACTGTGGCAATATTGTAATGGATGATGGGTATAGGAGTTTTTTCAGGTGAATGATCAAACAGCGACGGTGAACGAACTGCGAAAACTGGTCGAATCGTTTGTGAGCGAGCGACAATGGGAGCCTTTTCACGATCCCAAAAATCTATCCGCCTCGATCGCGATTGAGGCAGCTGAGCTGATGGAACACTTCCAGTGGCTTCGCAGCGATCAGCTAAAGGACGTGCAAAAAGATGAACGCGCGATGTCCGACATCCGCGAAGAGATCGCAGATATTTTGGCGTATGTATTGTCGTTTGCCTCGACGATGGATATTGATCTGTCTTCGGCGCTGGAAGACAAGATGAAGAAAAACGCCATCAAATACCCCTCGCAGGATTTTCAGGGTAAATATAAATAAACTTTCACTTTTGCTGTACGTGATTATTTTGTGGTCAGCTCTTCCGCTTCCTGGCGAATGCGGGCGATTACGGAGTGCCATGAATCTGACACATTTGAAAATTCGTATTCCAGCAGGTCGGACAACAAGACATAATCCTGAGATTGCAGCGCTTCTTTGATTTGCATGAGCACGTCGATGGGCTTGCTGATTACCACGTCGACCGATTCGTCCTGAATCATCATGGTCGTCGGATCCACGTCCAGCATCATGAGCGATTTTCCCACCGCTTCGTGTATGTGTTGCCAGATTCTCAAGCACTCACCCAGCGTTTCGATCGCCTTGGGGTTGTTCCCTTCCGTCATCAGCTTCGCCACCTGCTTGCAGGCGGTTTCGGTTTCCTCCAGCGAAATCGAGGCCTGCGTCATCGCGTCGGTAATCAGATATTCACGTGTGCTGGTGGTGACTTCGAGTTTGTTAAGGGTCGAGATCGGACTATTCAGGCTGGCTTCCATTCTGTCGCCGGGAATTTCTTCGCCGTCACAACGCACGCCGATCACCAGATGATCTTTGGGGCAAAGATTCGATTGCATATAATGCAATGCGTCTTTGAGCGTGCTATCCTCTGCGATGCTTTTACTGACTTCTTGGCCGTCTAGCAGGACTTCCACATTTACACTCCTGGGAGGGTTTCTTGCCTGAATCACTACACATTACACTATCGGTTTAAGGTGCAATTGTCGAACAGCTTGATTATGACTTCTTCGGGTTCGTTGGAAACGGTGGAGGTATCTTCCATTCGCTCAGCGTCGAGACCATATCCGTAACCCCGAGCAGCCTGGGCAGGGCGTACATCTCACCATATTTCACGCCGGATTGACCGCCTTCCGTGCCTCCGATGGATCGAACGTAGTGAGAAATGTGTTCAAACCTCTTAGCATCAAACTGCGATTCGTAACAACGGATGGCTTCGAGTTTCTGATCGATGGTGTCGGAAATATCGACCACGAATCGGGATGGATAATGCGTGATCTCAGCGCCGAAGGAAACCGGCCGGTAAACCAGATGGTCAACGCGGAATGGTTCGGTACCATCAAAGCGATCGTTCCATTTGGTAAATTGAGAATAAAATCGTGACGCTTCGGTGATGAGTTGTGCCTGGTAATGATCGGGCGACGCACCGGGCGTGCGGCCAGCCATGCCCACAAGGATTTTCGGTCGATATTTTCTCAGTGCGGTAGCCACCGTGTATCGATTTTCCGGGCAGTCCATCAGCGTGCGGTTGGGAATGTCGAGCATGTCGCACACTTGTACGCCGAGAATTTTAGCGGCTGCTTCCATTTCTTTCATGCGCGTTTCGGGTGTGCCTCGCGGCGTGGGTTCGCCGTTGGTCATGTGAACCATACCCACGCGATAGCCGAGGTTGACCAGTTTGGCGATGGTCCCGCCCATGTTGATTTCCAGATCGTCCGGATGGGGTGCGGTAAAGACGATGTCCAGTTGTGTATCAGCCATTTCGTTTGTCCTCTCCAGACTTTATGTTTTGATTATTGCTGTAGTATAATCCTGTAAAAGAAAATCAGCAACAACTTAGATTCCCGAAGATGTTACAGAACAATCATCATTTGTTGGCTCATCAAGCTAAGTGCGGCGCTGCTTTTTTGCATCGATATTGACATCTTCCCGCGGCCAGCGGAAGTTTGGATGCGTGAAAAAACAGGCCGCATAGCTCAATGAAGAAATTGAAACCCTGTTAATGGCATGGCTTTCAATCTTCTTGTTTTCGTATCAGGCAAACACCGGCTCGCGATTCAACATGCGTCGGGCGTCTGCGACCTGCCCGCGATGCATCACAGGGTGCAACGTGAGTACCATGAAACATTGTCCAATTTTACCCATGAATTCATCACGTTCCGGCGGACAGTTTTTGCTGGGCTTATTGAGATCGTCAACGGTTAAGCCTTCCAGAACATTTAACGTGTATGCATGAATTTCTTCGTATGTTTGTCTCAACTCATCAAATGATGGGTAGACCGTTGCATCGGCTACCGGCTCGCTACCCCCGCCGAAAATTTCTTTCCAACCGATGAGCGGATTTTCATTTCCCTGTATGATGTGGTGTACAATGTTTGCTTCGGAGTAGGCGAGGTGGCCAAGAATCCAAAGCGGGTGGTTACCCCCGTTCGATGTGGGCATGGTCAGAGGTGCGTCTTTCATGTCGTCGATGAGACCGAGTGTGAGGTTTTTACTCGCCTCAAGACCCGCCTTGATAAATTCGATCGTGTTCATAGTGTTCTCCTTCGTGGTTAGTGGTAAATTCGTTGCAATCCGAATTTCAATATTCTAATTACAAAATTAGACAATAATTGATTGTTCATTCAATAAATCAGTAAATAAAAATTTTATCTCAGCATCGACAAGGTGGTTTTAATAATTCCCAGAATCGTTTTTTTGTCGGCGTTGGCCTTGGCCATCACGTTGAGGCCCTGCGCAGTATTAACGATAAATGCAGCCAGCTCCGTAGGGTTTACCGTGTCGGATAATTCGCCCAACTTTTTCGCAGCCACCAATTTTTTCTTCAGCGCGTCTTGCAGTCGTTTCATGACTTGTCGCGCTATCTCCGCGACACCCTTATTATCTGATCCGAATTCGATCAGCGTATTTCCAACAAAACATCCTTTGCAGTCACCCGAGGCCATCCGTTCGCCCATGCCCCGGATCAAATTTTTCACATTTTCCAGCGGAGTCCCGTCGCCATTGAGAATGTTCATCCCCTGACAAAAAACCGTGTCGCAGTAGAGGTCGAAAGCCTTTTCATACAGTGCTTTTTTGTCGCCGAACGAGGCATACATGCTGCCGGAATTTAATCCCATCGTCGACAAAAGATCGTCGCAGGACGCGCCTTCAAAACCCTTGCGCCAGAAGACTTCCATAGCCGCTTCCAGGGCTTTTTTCTCGTCGAATTCTCTGGGTCTTCCACGCTTCACGCTTGAACTCTAGCAATTATTGAATGGTCAGTCAAGAACTAATCATCTATTTTTGAATAATTATTCAATAAAATTAATATTATCGCCTGTGACGCATGACAGTGCGTTTTTGAGATGCGACGTCGATCACTGTTGGGGACTGTTATCGGCGTGAATCAAACGGATGCCATCTTCGTTTCGTCATTTGTAATTTAATTGGTACCTTTGTGGCTTGGCGGTGAAAACCGCTTCCTCATGGGCGCGGTTCGGAAACATTAGAACCCGGCATAACGCTGGAGGTCAAGCCGCTGCCAGTGGCACTCCTATTTCGATGTTTCGATTTTTCGATTTTTTGACTTTCGACGTTTACTATTCTTCGCTCTCTACTTCTTCCTCTTCCTCTTCCCAGATGGTCGATGTGACGGATGCGACAAGGTCTTCATATTCGGTTTCGGGAATGGTGCGCAGATCGAAACAGATGGCGTCGTCGCGTATGCGAACGATGACGGGGATGTCCGCGTCGCGAAGTGCAACAGCGGTATCTTCGGTGGATGCGTGTTCCGGCCGCCATTGTACGACGATTGTTTCCAATTTTTTTGCGGGCAGTGCGCCACCGCCCGCGTAACCCACATCCGAACCTACATAAAAATGTTCACCCGGTAACGCCGCTTCAAGTTGTTTCACCAGTATTTGTCCGCGTACCGCGAGTGACTCAGTCGTTTCAGAAAGTTGCATGAGCGTGGGAATGTTTTCAACGGCGTCTTCCGGGTCGAGATATTGCCGTAGCGTCGCTTCCAGCGCCAACAGCGTCAGCTTGCCGACGCGATAGGTTCGCATCAGCGGGCTGCGATTGATACGATCGATGAATTCCTGCTTGCCGACGATGAGGCCACACTGCGGGCCGCCCACAAGCTTGTCACCGGAAAAACAGGCGATATCCGCACCCGCATCCAGTGATTCTCGCACGCAAGGCTCAGCCGGTAAGTTGTATTGTGCGAAATCGATAAGTGCGCCGCTGCCCAGATCGTCGATCGCGACCAGGTCGTGTTCGTGTGCGAGCTGGGCGAGTTCGTCGATCGGAGTCTCTTCGGTAAAGCCAACTACGCGATAATTGCTCGGATGCACACGAAGCAGGGCGGCGGTGTTTTCGCCGATCGCCTCTGAGTAATCCGTTAATCGGGTTCGGTTGGTCGTACCCACTTCGCGTAAAATAGCGCCGCTGGCCTGCATGATTTCCGGGAGTCGAAAACTGCCTCCGATTTCGATTAGTTGACCACGCGATACGATGACTTCCTTACCGGCAGCCATGACCTGCAAAATCAGTAACGTCGCGGCGGCGTTGTTGTTGACGACGGTAGCCGCTTCGGCGCCGGTGAGCGAGGCCAATAAGTCGCTGACATGAGTATTACGCTTTCCTCGCCGACCGGATTCCAGGTCATATTCGAGATTGCAATATCCGTTGATCCCTTCCATGACGGAATCGATGGCTGTTTCACACATCGGGGCACGACCCAGGCCCGTGTGCAGCACAATCCCGGTGGCGTTGATGACTTTTCGCAGCGAGGGCATCGTGCGTTGGACCAATTCTTCCTCCGCTTTGGCGAGTAGTTCTTCGATGTCGATTTCTTCCCTGAGTTTGCCAGCTAACACATCGTCGCGTGTCGATTGGATCGCGTACTGTAGCGCTTCGACGACGCTTCGCCGGGGGAGC
>CBDTZI010000271.1:0-5359 GCA_965364865.1 uncultured bacterium
ATGTAATGCAAATTGCACCCGACATGACAGCTGATCAAATTATTGTCGTTAATCTTTCCGGTCGCGGTGATAAAGACGTCGTGGAGGTGGGCCGTTTGTTAAACCGCCATATCGAATAACCTTTCGAGTTGTCCTCTCTTATCGTGCGATATTCCTATTTTTATCGCTCTTGCACTCATACACTCCATTGACTATCAACCCAGGTCGCCTACGATCTAATAACGAATCCAAAGGGGGATAGGGCTACATCGATTTGCACTACGATGAGATTTTTGCGGCCGATAACATTTGTGAAAAAATCACTCCGTTGAAAACTATTACTTTGGTGAGTCTATGCATGGAATCCCTACGCTTCGATTGTAATCGATATAGGTGTGGAGCCTGTTAGAAACAAGTCATACGGGGTCGATATTCAATGTTCAACCCGTTGGTGCACGGAATTAATGCATGATGAGAACGAAGAGAATTACACTGACGATCCTCAGCAGCTTTATGTTGTTGAGTATGGCGTCGGTGTGGGCAGAGAACTTTGTTGCATCGACAGCCCCGACATTTCTTATAGATTTCTTTCTGCCGGGATCACAACCCAACGGTGATGTTGTGTACGCGGAATTTGTGAGTAGCGTGACTTGTAAGTATTGCCACGAACTTCAACCCGATGCAAGCAAGACACAAATTTATGCGCCCTGGCAGGGAAGCATGATGGCTCAGGCGGCTCGCGACCCTATTTTCTATGCCTGTCTCGCCATCGCCAATCAGGACGCGGCGTTTGCCGGTGATTTATGTTTGCGATGCCACACTCCCCCTGCGTGGTTAGCCGGTCGTTCGGAACCCACGGATGGATCCGCGCTCATTGATGTCGATCGTGATGGCGTGAATTGCAGCACTTGTCATCGCATGGTGGATCCGGTGTTAAAGCCAGGTAGTCCCTACCCGGATGATGTTATACTCGACAGCATTAATCCCTTGCCGAGCAGTCCCGGCGGTGGAAATTATATCATGGACCCGGAAGATCGACGTCGGGGTCCGTTCAACGATGGACAACCCGCCCACCTCTGGTTGCACTCACCCTTCCATGAAACCTCTGAGCTTTGCGCGACCTGCCATGACGTAAGCAATCCGGTCTACGAACGTCAATCTGATGACACTTATACCTTGACCAACGTCGAGGAAGAGCACCCGACCGGCGACAAATACGACATGTTCCCGCTGGAGCGAACGTATAGCGAGTGGCTTCACAGCACATTCGCCCAGGGCGGGATTGACATGAAAGGACGATTTGGTGGTAACAAGATCGTCGTCGGCACCTGCCAGGATTGCCACATGCCCGACATCACCGGGCAGGGATGCGTTTTTGAAGACACCCCCCTTCGCGAGAATCTCCCCTCCCATGTTTTTGCGGGAGGCAACGCATGGGTGCAGGACATGATCCTCAATTTATATCCCAACGACGGGCTGAACCCTGCCTATTTAGAAGCAGGAAAAGCCGCGGCGGTCTCGATGTTGCAACGTGCGAGTACTCTGGAGGTTACGCAAGCAGGCAATCACATTCGAACGAGGTTGACCAATGAAACCGGGCACAAGCTACCCTCCGGCTATCCGGAAGGAAGGCGGATTTGGGTCAACGTAGAATTTTATGATTCCGACAGGAACCTGATCGAAGATCGCGGCCACTATGATTTTGAAACGGCTGATCTAATTACGCACAATACGAAAGTCTATGAAATACTCATGGGCATTGACGAAACCGTTTCAAAAAGTCTGAACGCTCCCGTTGGCGAGGGTTTCCATTTCGTGTTAAACAACGTGGTATTGAAGGACAATCGAATTCCTCCGCGTGGATTTACCAATGAAGCGTTCACAGCTATTCAATCGCCCCCGGTCCATGCACACTATGCAGACGGTCAATACTGGGACGACACACGATTTCGTATGCCACAAAACACTGCGCGTGTTATGGTAAAAGTCTATTATCAAACATCCAGCAAGGAATATATTACGTTCTTGCGTGATGAAAACAGAACCAACGATGCGGGCGATGTCCTCTATGCCCAATGGGAGTTGACTGGAAAATCGCCGCCGGTGATGATGGCGAGTTCTACGATCGACATTCAATCCTTCGCGGATGGCGATGCGAATTTCAGCGGGATGGTTGATCTGTTGGATTACTTATGGTGGGATCGATGTCAGACTGGACCCGATGCTCCTTATAAGCTACCTATTTGCGCGACCTTGGATTTCGATGCGGATGGAGATGTGGATTTGTTTGATTATGCGGAATTTATCTACCTGTTTGGTAACGAATGATTAGAATCTTAATGATAAATACGCTAACGTGGGTCAAATGTTGCCGTAGGCCATCGTTATCAAAAAAGTGACCCGCTCCAAACGATTCACGATTGAAGCGGGTCTTGTTTTGTCTGCTGCCGTAAGCAGCTACGTCAGCTGCACTACGACAGCACACCTATGTTATAGTCCACGAACCACCTCCTCTCAAAATCGGGATCACCCGACATGCAAAACTGAACTAGTCTTGCCATCTCGGCCTACCCAAATCTGCAAGACGTCACTTGCAGATTCCTCAGGCATCATGCCTGGTGGGGAGAATGAATGATCCACCTTGCGTGCCCAATTTCACGCGGCAGAACATCATATCCGTTCCACACGCACATTTTATCGAATCAAACAACCCAAAGTCAAGAAAAATATCAAATATACCTTTTACACAATAAAATAAGACGTTTAACGCGAATTACGATGGTGAATTGTTAGTCCTGCTCTATCACAAGGCGGATTGCGGAAGGATGAAAAACGGACTCGACTTGAATCCGTTTCGGTAGTTCCGAGGGGGCAGAGAAAGAATTCTCGGCCCAGCCGTTTTTCTCGCAACCGAGAAAGATTGCTCGGTACAGTGACTCAAAATTCTGTGTTCTGGTTTTTGGTTTCTATAATTTAGATCGCGCGTTCGACGAATCGCGTGTCGATGTTACCTGATGCAAAATCGGGATGAGATAACACTTTTTTCAAAAAGGGAATGGTGGTCTTGATGGGTGTAATCGTACACTCATCCAGACAACGCAACATGCAGCGAATCGCAGCGGGGCGCGTGGGTTGACGAACAATAATTTTCGCAATTAAGGAATCGTAAAAAGGCGAAATGCGATATCCATCGTGCACATGCGTTTCCACGCGAACACCCAGACCGCCGGGCGGTCTGAACTTTTCGATCAAACCGGCACAGGGTCTGAATTTTTCTTCGGGATCTTCTGCGTTAATACGACACTCGATCGCATGACCACGAGGCTGAACACTCTTTTGAGTAAACGATAATTGTTCACCGGCGGATACGCAGATTTGCGCTCGGACCAGATCAATATCGGTGGTCATTTCTGTCACCGGATGCTCGACCTGAATACGAGTATTCACTTCTATAAAATAAATTTTCTTCTTGGAATCGATCAGAAACTCAACCGTTCCGGCGCTGTAATAATTGGCGGCCTTGCAAATACGCACAGCGGCGGCGTATAAATCGCGTCGTGTACGACTTTCAATCGAAGGGGAAGGCGATTCTTCAATGAGTTTTTGGTACCGTCGCTGCACGGTGCAATCGCGCTCGCCCAGGTAAACAATGTTACCGTGTTGATCACCGATGATTTGCACTTCCACATGCTTGGGTCGATCGATATATTTTTCCAGGTATACGTCTGAACTTTGAAACGCGCCGTGGGCTTCCTGTTGCGCTTGTTTGATGGAAGAAATCAGATCGGTTTTGTCCTGAACAATACGCATCCCCCGACCCCCGCCCCCTGCGGAAGCTTTCACCATAATGGGGAATCCGATCTCTTGTGCAATTTTTATCGTCTCGTTATCGTCTTCGAGAATACCGTCGCTACCGGGTACGATGGGAACTTTCGACTTTTTCGCCAAATCACGAGCGGCGGCTTTATTACCCAGCAATCGCATTGACTCTCCGCTGGGGCCAATGAATTCGATATTGCACGCACGACATTTGTCCGCGAAGGCATCGTTTTCCGCTAAGAATCCATAGCCCGGATGAATCGCATCTGCACCCGCCAATTCAGCAGCCGCGATAATTCGATCCGTCTTCAGGTAACTGTCTTTGGGAGAGGGACCGCCAATGCAAATCGCACGGTCGGCCAGTTCAAGGTATTCCGCGCGTCGATCGGCCTCCGAGAACACACAAACCGTCTCAATGTTTAATTCCTTGCACGCGCGAATGATTCTCAGCGCGATCTCACCACGGTTGGCTATTAATATGCGTCTGAACATAGGTAATTACTTTATGGGCGATTTCTTTGTTATTGTCCAACAGACACTTCGCACACGAATCTTCAATATCGGTGTTTGTGCCACGGAAATGCAACTTATTGAGGGCGAACCAGAAACATCGGTTGACCATATTCCAATGCCTGCTCATTCTTGACGAGAATTCGCTCGATCGTTCCCGAAACCTCAGCCTTAATTTCGTTAAAGACTTTCATCGCTTCGACAATGCAGATGACGGTGTCGGCATGAACGTGCATTCCCACTTTGGCAAAGGCCGGCGTATCAGGATCCGAAGCGGAATAAAAAGTACCCACCATCGGCGATGAGATTTCCACAAGATCGGCATCCTCATCTTTATCCTGCTTACCACCCTGACCATCCTCTTCCGCCGGAACCAGCGCCGTAGGAATCTGGGTAGTTGCAACCGATATTTGTTCAACACCCGTGTTGGCTGTAGGTCTGCGCAAACTCACTTCCACATCACCGTCACGCAATGAAATTTCGACAAGATCATTGCTGACCATCATCTGGATGAGTTGACGTATTTTTTCGATATCGAGCAAAGTGTTCGCTCCTGTTTTCGAGCCGATGACGATTTTCTCCGGCTCTGTGATAGTGTTAGATAACGGCATCTTGAATCTTCTTATTCAGTCTGCTTAACACACGATGTCCGTTTGACGTAACCAATATGTCGTCTTCAATTCGTACGCCGCCAAATCCCGAGATGTAAATACCCGGCTCCACCGTGACCAACATCCCCGCCTCAAGTTTTGCGTTCGATCGCCAGCTTAAAGAAGGAGCTTCATGTACGTCCAGCCCGAGTCCATGACCCAGGCCGTGAATAAACTGATCACCGTACCCTTTTTTCTCGATGAAATTTCGAGCGACCGCGTCGATATCGCACATACGACGACCCGGCTTGATTTCTTTTATGGCGGCCATCTGTGCGCCCAGGACGGCCTGATAAATCTCCTCGAATTTCGGATGTATGCTACCGACGAAGACCATTCGTGTCAAATCGCTGCAATAGCCACCCACCGTGGCTCCGAAGTCGAAGAGGACGAGATCTCCC
>CBDTZI010000272.1:0-5354 GCA_965364865.1 uncultured bacterium
GCGCAAACTTCCGGTAGCGCCGCTGGCGAGGATGTTTGTGACGCCGAGTTTTTTCATCGCCCAGATGTTGGCGCGATAGGGCACGGTCGAGGGATTGTAAAGGTGGCCCTCTCCGTGTCGGGCGATAAACGCAACGTCTATACCCTCCCAGTTTGCGAGAATGGGCTTGATGCTGGGTTGACCAAAAGGCGTATCGATTTCAACGGGCTTTCCGCCCGCCTCTTTCATCAACGTTTCGCCCAGACCCGTTCCTCCGATGATTCCGACTTGTGCTTGTTTCACGATTGACGAATCCTTTCTTGCTTTGGTCTTATTTGTCTTGCGGTGTAGCTGTGTTGCAGGCTGAAGGCCTGCTAGATAGTAGCCGGTGGTAAGTCCGCTGCAAGCGGACGCCACCACCGGTATCAAAGCACCCAAACATCACGACCCTGTAAGGGTCGAAGAATCTTTTCGTATGATTATCATGATTAATAGTGTGCGACCCCTTCAGGATTGAAAAGGGAGTGTATGATACGATCCGTGGGCGTCGCTTCGGAGGCGAAGCTTCCTTGTTCGCCCACGGCCATTAACTTTCAGGCTTTCAGGCTGGATTATGTTCAATTGATCAACGGCGGTTTAATGCGGTCAAGCGACTTAACAACGTCGGCAGAGTTTTCACGACGTGGTCAATTTCTTCGCGGGTGTTGAACCGTGATAAACTAAAACGAATCGCGCCATGAGCGATAGCGTCTTCAATGCCCATAGCGCGTAAAACGTGCGACGGTTCCAGCGATCCGCTGCTACAGGCTGACCCCGCTGAGGCGTAAATCCCCGCTTCGCTCATCAGAATCAGGATCGCTTCCGCTTCTAACCCTTCAAAAGCGATGTTGGCTGTGTTGTAGATGCGCGGACTCTCACTCCCGATGACATGAGCGAAGGGAACCGCCTGTTTGATGCCCATTTCCAGCGCGTCGCGTAGCGGTTGAACCATGTGTTCGGTTTGACTTACATTTTGCTTCACCCATTCACAGGCTACACCCATGCCGACGATTTGTGGCACCGCTTCCGTACCCGCTCGAAGATTTCGTTCCTGACTGCCGCCGAGAATCATGGGTGCGAGTCGCGTTCGACGTTTGATGTAAAGCGCTCCAACACCCTTGGGGCCGTGAAATTTATGACCCGCAAGGCTTAATAGTTGCACGGGTAAGTCCTGCACGTTGACGGGCATCTTACCGACGGATTGAACCGCGTCGACGTGAACCATAATACCGCGATCCGAAGCGATGCCAGCCAGTTTTTCCACATCATTAATCACACCCGTTTCGTTATTGACGTGGAGTAGTGAAACCAATGCAGTGTCTTCGGTTAGTTTTTCGTTCCATTGATCTTCGTCGATGATTCCGTTGCGATCGACACCGACATAGTCAACGGCAAAACCTTCCGCTTCGAGTTGGGTGGCCAGGTTTTTGACGGCTGAGTGTTCCACTGTAGTGGTGACAAACTTGCGACGTTGTGGATTCATGGCCAGCGCGCCACGAATCGCAAGGTTGATACTCTCGGTGCCGCCGCCGGTGAACACGATTTCCTTGGGCGACGCCCCGATCAACTCCGCGACTTGTACCCGCGCACATTCCACCTCATGTCTGACCGTCTGACCGAACCGGTGTACGCTCGAAGGATTGGCGTACGAATCCTTCATACACTCGGTGGTCGCGTCGATCACTTCGCCCTGCGGCTGCGTCGTCGCGTTGTTGTCCAGATAGATGGTTTTATCCATGTACGGATGATAACCGGATTTGCAAACAAACTCACCCCGTATGTTCTTACAGTGAAAACTATACGAAATGGGACGTCCAGCATTGCAGTATGGTGGAAAAATTCTGTAAAAAACGCTTAGGATTTGGATCCAAATCGTGTATCATGGGAGAGCGACAACGGGGGAATGTGGGCATTTCCATTCTATGAAACGGAGAATTGTGATGATCGGGCTAGGCTGGTTAAACTCGAATAGCCATCGTAGGCCTGCGATGAACAGGATCGTGTTGATGGCTGTGATGTGGATTCCTATTTCTACATCCACATCGCAAGCGACCTGGTCCATCATCATTGTCGATACCAACACACAAGAAGTCGCCGTCGGGTCCGCCACCTGTTTAACCGATTTCGACCTGCAACACGGATTGCCGGTCGTGATGGTGGATGTCGGAGCCGCCTGTGCCCAGTCGATGGTCGACGTGGGTACCACCAATCGTATGTTCATTCGTGGCGATATGTTGAACGGGATCAGACCCGAAAAAATTATCGAAAAACTGGCTTCACTCGACATTGCTCATGAGCAAAGGCAATATGGCATCGTGAATTCGTTGGGTCGATCGACGACGTTTACTGGAGTGTCAACCGGTGCTTATGCGGGCGGGCTGACGGGAACGACTGGCGATTTAGTTTATGCCATTCAGGGAAATGTGATTACGGGTGAATCCGTTTTATGGATGGCGGAACAAGCGATTGTGAATACCCCTGGCGGATTGCCAGAAAAATTGATAGCTTCCATGGAAGCAGCTCGGTCGATGGGGGGCGATGGACGATGTTCGTGTGATCCTGCTTCTCCGTCTTCATGCGGATCCCCTCCTGCGGAGTTTGAAAAATCCGCTCACATCGGGTTTATGATCGTGACGCGAACGGGGGATGTTGATGGCGATTGTATAGCGTTTGGCGGTTGTGCCACCGGTGATTACTACATGAATTTTAATGTGGCTCATCAAGCTGTTAATGCACCCGATCCGGTGTTACAAATGCAGGAAATGTTTGACGCATGGCGTAAAAATTTGGTCGGAAAAACGGATGCTGTGATGTCGGTCGCAAGTCTGGATCGACCCAAATTTCTGGCAGACGGAAACGGTTCTGCAACCATGACGATTGTGCTTCGTGATGATCAGGATTCGTTAGTGGATGGTACGTCGTTGAATGTTACGGTGGAGCATGCCGCCGACAGTGATCATACTACGACGATTGGAAATGTTATTCTCGACAACGGCTTCCTGTTGCATGTTGATATTACTGGTAGTGATAAAGTCGGCAACGATCGATTTGTGGTTACGGTGGATGACGGGACCAGGCCGGTGATTTTATTGCCTCTACTCACGTTGGTTTCTCATGCATACTCCGATCAGGATCGAGATGGTGATGTTGATCCGGCTGACTATAGCCAATTTCATGATTGTATGGATGGGCCGGATCTGTTGAGTACTCCTGAGTGTGCCTTATCTGATTTTGATGACAGCCAGGCTGTTGATCTGCGAGATTTTTCGTTTGTGCAGCGGGAATATACCGATAAGAGATGCGTTGAGCTTCAGTTTGATCAACAACCGCTGGGTGTTCGGGCGCGATGTGGTCGTACGTTTACGATGAGCGCGACGGTGTTCGCCGATCCACCACCCGCGTATCAGTGGCTGTTAAACGGGAAACCTGTTCCCGGCGCGAACGAATATTTTTATCGCGTCATATCGACGGACAACGAAGACGGCGGCTTTTATAAGTTGCGTGTGACCAATACCTGCGGCTCGATCGAGAGCGACGAAGTGTTGTACGATATTGTTAACGGTCCATGTCCTTAATTATATATCTGAGCCGCACGCTTCAGCTTGCGCGGTCATGACGAATTGTTTAACTCCGTGCGGGCTAAAGCCGCGGTTCGGAGTATTCAGTTATTACATGTCGATCAAACGAAAAATGTTCAGCCATTCCTCGATAGTGAAGGACTCCGGTCGGCGGGTGGAGTCGATGCGATCGCAAATTTTTTCACGCTGCGAATCATCAATCACATAGCCCAGCGCGGAGCGGATCGTTTTTCTGCGATGCTCAAACGTTTTGCGAACCAGCGATGAAAATCGTCGAATCTCATTGCGATCTTCAAATGCAAAGTCTTCAATCGGCGGGTCGAGCAGCTCCATTTTAAGCATCACGGAATCAATCGTTGGCCTGGGCCAGAACACATGCGGCGGGAGTTTGGTTACGGTCTCGATGTTACAGAGCGTTTGCGAAACAATACTGAGTGGGCCATAGGCTTTGCTGTTGGGATTCGCTGTGATGCGCTCGCCGACCTCAGCCTGCACGGTGAACACGAGTCGTTTGACCTGCGGATAGTCGATCAACAAATTCATCACCAGAGGCGTAGCGATCTGATAGGGCAGGTTGGCCACGAGTTTCACTCCGCCCACATTTACATCGCTCGTGCCTGAACCACCCTCGTCTGTATTATGTTTTTCAATTGCGGCAATCAGTTCGGGATGAAGTCGATATTTTTTTTCCAGCGCGTCACCGGCGATGAG
This sequence comes from uncultured bacterium, assembly GCA_965364865.1. Taxonomy (GTDB): domain Bacteria; phylum Planctomycetota; class Phycisphaerae; order UBA1845; family UBA1845; genus CBDTZI01. The sequence continues at coordinate 4,308 of CBDTZI010000272.1, forward strand.
CGTAAAGTTGGATTGATCTTCAAAGCGGTCCAGAAGGATCGGTTGCAAATTTTGGTCAAGTTCAACGGTGACCACTTGCCCAGCTTCTTGTACGAGTAAGTCGGTTAACCCGCCCGTACCGCCGCCGACCTCAATGACCAGATCTTCCTTACTGATTTGAGCGGTTTCCACTAATCGGCGCATGAGATTGCCGTCGATGAGGAAGTTCTGGCCCAGCTGCTTGCGAGGTCTCAATCCCGAATCCTGCAGCGTCGCTTGAATCTCTTTTTTAGTCTGTACATGATGCATGGAAGGAATGATATACGACGGTGATAAAACATCAAAAAGTCGAAATATCCAAAAGTCGAAACAAACAATCCGAGACACGCCCGTAAGGAAGCGGGCTCTTGCATTGGCGGGTAGAGCACGCCCTACAGTTAATCTTCCAGCAGTTTCGTGATGGCGTCGATGTCAGCGGCTAATGGGATGGGTGGATTGGCGTATGTGTTTTGCCCTGTTTTTTTCGAGGCATCTTGTTGATGATAATGGATGGTGACATCCGCATCCTTCAGCGCATGGCCGGTCAAGATACAAACCACGCGATCGTCCGGCGAGATGATTTTTTCATCTAATAAAACTTTCAAACCTGCGACCGAAGCACCACTGGCTGGCTCGCAACCGTATCCGTATCGGCCTACTAATGCCTTACCGTCGAGAATGTGCTCATCCGAAACCTGTCGCACGAGTCCGTCCATAAATTCCAGACTGCGCAACGCTTTAATCAGATTCACTGGCTTGCCGATCTCGATAGCGCTGGCTACAGTCTTGGCACATCGACCTTCCGTAGAAAACGAATGATAAAAGTCGTCGATGATTTTCTGATCGACGTTGCCATCGTTGTATCGCAATCCTCGCTCATGATAGAGTTCGTATAATGTGTTCGCACCGGCTGCGTTGATGATGGCTATACGCGGCACTCGATCAATCAGACCCAGCTCTTTTAATTCCATAAACGCCTTGCCGAACGCACTGCTGTTTCCGAGATTCCCGCCGGGCACCACGATCCAG
>CBDTZI010000273.1:0-5345 GCA_965364865.1 uncultured bacterium
GGTCACATCCATAATGCCGTTGGGATCATCCGTATGTATCAAACCCAACAGGTGACCTATTTCATGGCTGGCGACATTGCCGATGGCCTGAGCTATCTGCCCCGTGGTCGGATTCGCCCGCATAAACGCGCTGAATGTTTCGGTAAAGACAATCGCGACTTGCGATTCATCCGCATTAAATTCATCCACACCCTCTGCTACACCCAACAGAGCCTGGTCATAGGTGCCAAAAAAGATTCGTGTCATGTGGATTTCGTCATAAATCGCACCTTCGGATGTAGACAATATATCTACATCGAACCCTTCAAAGTCCTGGCGAATCGTTTCCACAATTCGATCGACCATCAGCTCAGTCATATCCTGATACAAACTTGATATGGAAGCGGCGTTAAAGCGAGGGACGTTGATGGCTGGGCGACTCCCGATTCGTACGTTTAGATCACCGTCGAAATCCAGCAAAATAGTACTCGGCCGAGCGTCGGGCAGGTCCACGGAAGGTTCACGCGAGGTCACCAGCGCGTAATCACCCGAAGTGTCATATCCCGGTGTGGATGAAAATGAAACATAACACGACTCCGATGAACGACGAATCACCACGTCTACAAAGGGATCTCGTCTTCCGAGATACACATTACGATGGTCGTTGACCAGAAGTGATGATTGGTTTTCATCAAACAACGCGATCACACCGCGAAGTGATTCCGCAGATGTCACATCCACGACAATCCGATCACCCCGTTGCACCGGACCCAGATCGTACACGTCGATATCATCCGAACCGCTGATCGTACCCTGGATGGCTAAGACCTTTTCGTTGTCGTCAAAGGAAACCGTATCTGCGGATTCAAATATGTTATTGGTGTTGGATTCGAATCGCACATTGGATGGGTCAATGCCCAGCGCAACCAGGTTCAAGCTGGACAGCTGACCGTTGGAATCCGCTGGGATGGAAAATACACCACAGCCATACAGCATGGTGATCGCCACGCTGCAAAACCGGCGCGCATATTTCCTGTAATGTGTTTTTTGGACTCGCACAGAACTACTCCCCCCGAGATTTGCCTAGGTCCTCCCTACCATCCCCCCTGAGATGAAGGTGCCCCCTCGGGTATTGCTTACAGAGCCACGAATGGAGCGACCAAGTGTCGATCACGCACGATGTATCGGACATGAAAAACACTTGGCCGCCCCACCGCGACCGACTGTGCTTCGTCCCCTCCAGATTGAATTTACGATATGACTTCACGCGGTGCGGGATGGATGTTCATTTCCACGATTCGAGCGACAATACGAGATGATTTTGGGACATAGGGGATTTTTCCACACAGTTTTCAGGCCTTGTTGTTCTGATAAAAACAGGCTTTTTCTGATTTCGCATCACCGAATTGTGCGTACATTTAACGCATGGCTGTGACATCTTTTCAGGCTCGTGCAATTCATAGAGAGGGGCTATAATATCGAGCTTGATGAGTGACATCGCTTATACATTACAGCAGCAACGTGCGATCGAAGCCGCCGGGAACAGCGTTCTTGTATCCGCGGCTGCGGGTTCGGGTAAAACCGCGGTGCTGGTCGAGCGATGCGTACATTTAACCTGTGACGCAGCGGAGCCTCACCGCTGCGACATCGACCAGCTGCTCGTACTCACCTTTACCGAAGCCGCCGCCGCCCAGATGCGTTCGAGAATTATTGACGCCATTCGTAAACGGGCGAGTCAACATCCCGAAAATGAAAGACTTCGACAGCAGGTGATGCTGGTAGAAGCAGCCCAGATTTCAACGATCCATTCCTTTTGTCTGTGGCTCATAAAACGGTGGTTCAGTCGTCTGAATATCGACCCGTCTGCGACCATTCTCGACGCCCATGAAGCTGCGCTTATAAAAAAGGATGTGCTCGACGAGGTGTTTCAACACTTGTATAGCCGGGAATCATCACCCACGGATCCACTCGGTGTTGACGTAGAAGTTTCATCGGTACACGGCAAAGATGAAAAAAATCAGGATGAACCATTAAGCAAACGGTTTATTCAGCTGGTGAGTGATTACGGACTGGGCAACGATACCATTGTAGCTGAGTTCGTATTAAAGCTGTACGAGTTTACGACATCTTTGCCCGAACCGAACGACTGGCTGGATGAAGCGGCCAGTGCTCTTTCGCATCACCCACAACAAACCACACTTAATTTTCTGACGCGATTGGATGACGAACTACAGCAGCAGATCGATCATTGCACACCGCTGGCTGAGTTGATTCAGACCGGTCATACCATCGGCCATTTTTATGTGGAGCAAATCCGAGCGTATATCGAAACACTCCAACAGTGGCAAAACGAACTTCCGCAATCCGGGTTGGATGAATCCAAAACGCTGATGCAGTATGAAACCCTGCGTCAAAAAATTGCGGACTTTTCATTTGAAAAGAAAACGGGGCCAAGACTTGCCAAAGATGGGGACACAGCTATTCGTGTCGCCCGCGACCGGGCAAACAACGCGTGGAAAGATGTTAAAAAACGATTGTTTGACCAGCGATTGTTAAAAAGTTTCGGTCTCTTTTCAACGGAGGAGTGGGTCCGCGGCTTACAACAGACTGGCCCTTATGTTGAAACGATCGTTGAACTGATCAAACGGTTTCGCAAATCCTACGACGCGAAAAAACGATCGATCAGTGTGGTCGATTTTTCCGATCTGGAACAACTCGCCTATTCACTTTTACGCTCGGACGACGACTCTGACCAACCCTCGGATATCGCCCAAACCCTTCATCGAAAATTTGCACATGTGATGGTCGACGAGTTTCAGGACATCAACCCGATCCAGGAGAAAATTCTCAAACTTGTTTCACACGAAGTGGACGTGGATCGACCGGGAAACCTATTCGTGGTCGGCGACGTGAAACAAAGCATTTATCGTTTTCGCCTGGCGGAGCCAGCCATCTTCACTCGCCGATTTGAAAATTTTCGACAAGAAGAATGTGCAGACGTCGCGATCCCTCTGCAGGAAAACTTTCGCAGTCGCCATGAATTGCTCGAAGCGGTCAATCAGGTCTTTAGCCGGTTAATGAACAAAAGCACCTGCGAAATTGATTACGACGAATCCGCCAGGCTCACACCGGGTAGAAACTACGACACTCAAAAAATAAAAAAACAGACCATCGAATTTCACCTGGTCGAAAAAAATATCCGCCAGACCCACGACGAAAAAGATTCCGAAATCACCGAGGAGGATCAATCGCAAAGAGGCGTAACCCATTTCAATGATCCTGCGCAATGGACCTCTATCGAACGGGAAGCCTACGTCATCGGCTCACAAATCCGCCAGTGGATGTCGGCGAACACCCTGCTCGAACCGGACCAACCTCTTCGTTACCGCGACATCGTAATCCTGCTTCGCGCAACCAAAGTGAACGCCGAACGCATCGCAGCCATGCTCAACGCGATGAATGTCCCCGCCTACGCCGATAGCGGCGGTTCGCTTTTTGGTGCGTTGGAAGTGCGAGATGTGTTGGCGGTGTTGCAACTACTCGACAACGCGCAGCAGGATATCCCACTGGCTGCGGTACTTCGTAGCGGAATCATGGGCGACGTTTTTTCAGAGGACGATTTACTGGAAATTCGCAGCCTGCAGCGAAACATTCCGTTTCATGAAGCCACACGAAGTTATATTGAGCAAGGCTCCGATGAAAAATTGCGCCAGCGACTGGAATTGATCTTTATACGCATCACACGCTATCGTGAAATCATCCGCCGCCGACCGCTGTCGGATGTATTGTGGAGTTTATACGAACAGCAAAATTACCTCGCCTATGTTTCCGGCTTACCCAACGGCGCACAACGGCGGGCGAATCTGTTAAAGCTTCACGAACTCTCTCGAAAATTCAGCACCTTCCGCCGTCAGGGTTTATATCGATTCCTGCGTTTTATGGAGTCGGTCGAAGACGCCAGGCAGGACATTGGCACCGCAGCTTCCATCGGCGAAGCCGAAGACGTCGTGCGCATCATGAGCATTCACGCATCGAAGGGTTTAGAATTTCCCATCGTATTTGTCGCGGGACTGGGTACGAAATTTAATCTCGGCGATCGCAATGGCCGCATGATCTTTGAGCGTAACGCCAAAATCGGTTTGCGAGTTCTCGAACCCGATCAAATGTTGGAATACCCCTCCGTCACACATCAACTCGCAGCCATGGAAATTGAACACACCGCCCGGGCGGAGGAGCTTCGCATTCTTTATGTCGCAATGACGCGTGCGATGGATCGTCTGATTCTGGTTGGCTCGAAGCAAAATGTTTCATCCACTTCATCCATAGTTGACCATATCCATTCGCTGGCGTCACGATTAAATCTGACCGCCGCCAACACCTATTTGGATTGGCTGATCCCCACCATCGCCGCAGCCACGAAAAATAACGATACGAAAAACCTGTTTGAAATCCACTTGCACAAACCCGAAGACGTGATGGGCTGGCGGATCGAGGGTCCAACCGATTCGGTTACCGCCGCCAGTCGAAAGGCGGTCGCACGGGCAGAAGCGCTGCCCGAAGATGAACCGTTCGCAGCGGATGACGTTGAAGTGCAGCGCGTCATGGATCGACTCCGTTATGTCTACCCGCAATTGTCGGTCACGTCGGTGCCCGCTACCGTCGGAGCGGGTGAGTTTAAGGGCGCGTTTGACTACACCCAATCACCGGAGCAGCGGCTGGATCGAACCGGTTTTGAAGACGTATTTGAGGTTCCGGCTTCTAAATACACCAAAGAATCGACAGATTCTGCGGTGCAAAGAGGCCTGCTGACCCACCGCGTGCTCGAACATCTGAATTTTAACGTAGCGGTCGACGCAGCGGGCTTGGATCAGGAATTGCAACGCATGACCACCGCCGGTATGACAACATCACAGGAATGCGAAATGCTGGATCGTGACTCGCTGTTGTGGTTTCTCAAGACCCCGCTGGCCGATACGATTCGATCCGCAGGTGAAGCGTACCAAAGAGAATTTTATTACACCGCCAGCGAATCGCCGAGCTATTTTGACCGAACGGTGGATTCGGATAAAGATGATTTCGTCCTGGTACGCGGGATTGTGGATGGCATCATCCCGTTTGACGATTCAATAGAAATTGTGGATTTCAAAACGGATACCATCAGTGCGGATCAGGTACAAGAGCGTGTCAAAAATTATCGATCGCAGATGGAATTGTACACACGAGCGATGAGTCATTTGTGGGAAAAACCGGTCAGCCACTGCTGGTTGGTTTTTCTCCACCCCCGAAAAATCGTTTCGGTGTTTGAAGATACAAAACAGTAAAGTTTATTTTATATGAATCAAAAAGACCGACTCAACACACGTGTA
>CBDTZI010000274.1:0-5325 GCA_965364865.1 uncultured bacterium
CATCCCTGAGAATGTGGAGCGATTAGATAGCAGGTCAGCTTAGACGGTGGCGAGATTAAAGACACCGAAGATCAAGCTGGCTAAAAAGTTTGTTGCGATGGAGTTGAACAGTCCGGTCGCAATCGTGTTAAAATCAAAAGTACATCCACCCGCTTGAAGTAACATGCCCGCAGCGGCCACAGTTGCGACGCCTCGATACATTCGGTTCCATAATTTCATAGCTACAGTCCTTTGGTTATATTTCGTTGTCTATCATTCAACAAACAGGTAACAACGGTTTTGATTAATCGTTGGATTGTGAATTCGCTGGTTCCTCTTCCAACAGGATCAGCTCTTTGGCAACGTAAATCGGCATCGCTTCGACGCCGCCTTCCTGAAGTTTTCTGGAGGAGGCTCGAACACCCACCTGTTTACCCAGCAGTGAATCAACCGTGAGCGATGACCCGACGGGAATTTCGACATAACCGATCGTGCGTTCGCCCTCGGAAGATACATGAACCAATCGAAATCTTTGGGGAATCGTTCCCGGAGGATACAAAGCGCTGACGCGTAACTCGCCCTTCGCATCAATGCCGCTCGGTGGTGGAGGAATGACCGCCTGAATGGAGGATCGGCCAACCAGCGATTCACGTCTCTTGGATTCCGCTATTTCGTTTAACTGTCGCATCTTCTTGACGGTTTCCACCAGCTCAATCATTTTGTGGACCTGATCGATTCGTTTCAAGGCATACGCAGAAGCCAGCTCATCCTCTTGTTGATGAGACACGGTTTGATAACGCTTAATCAGAGGCTGCCAGTTTCGTTGAAACATGGGCTTGGCCATTTCCATCTGAGATGCGACGTCGATTCTGTCGAGCACTCGGCGTTGATCGGTAGGAGGTAGACCCTTGAAGGCTGAAATGTGGATGCCGTCCGTTCCGGTTGAAACAACGGTGTCTTTCCGGGTCGGTTTAGTGATCGCGGATGTTACACTTTGAATCGGAGCCGCAGCCGGTTTGTCAGATTTCGTTTCAACCGCCTGGAGTGCTTTTTGAACTGTGCTGTCGGTTGTGGTTGGAGCGGATGTTTCCGGTGCGAGAGTCGTAGCACGAGCGGGTGTTTTTGCAGATGAATTTACTTCGTGTGCAAGCCTGTCCTGCGGAACCATCTGAACGTAATCGCGGTTCACCCATAATGTCGCATCCGAGGGTGGTGTAATTTTCAAAAATCCGTCGGGGTTGCGGCCCAGGATGGTGACCTGTGTACCCTTGGAAAGTTGTACCTGCACGGTGTATTTGTTGTCGTTTAGCAGTGAGCCTGCTCGCACGCGAACTCGATTCCCGTTGACCACGCCGGTGCGATCGTCAGCGGTGTCCACATAATCGCCGGAGATCAAACTGAACGTGTCCGCCGGTGGGAGAATCTCGTACCAGTTGCCTCGTTGACCTACAACGGTCAAGCGGTCGCCGGCTTTGAGCTTGGTAATCGTATAATGGTTCGAGCTGTCACCACTGCGGACGTACAGATCGTTTACCGTAACCTCACCCGCACCCGTAACGGTTTTGTCGGTCGTCTGAGCGCGGGTGGTTTCACACAGCACGCTCACCGTCAAGGCCAGGCCCATCATTCCCAGAATGGAAATTCCCAGAATGGAACCTGTTGCACGACGAGAAAATAGGTTTGATTTTTTTAACATGACTTACACTCCCTTGGGTTGCATCATTGGGGTCTGCATTTTCTGCGCCCGCTCTGCGCATCCGTTACGATCCACCGCGCTTCCAATACGAAATTTATCCCCGCCTAATCTACCTGTCAACGGCAACTCACAGGCAAAATGGTCTGTTATCGATATCGGGCCTGGCGTGTTATACTGGTGTGTATCGTATGAACGAAAACCACACACCACAAGCCAAAGTTGTTGTTGAGCGTTACGACGGACAAGTTGCGACAGCGTCTGTGGCTGTGAATTTTTCGCAGTGTGATGGCGGTGTAGTTCTGGAAAGTTCATTACGGTCAACGACTTACGGTCGATATTCGATTTTTGCATCTCATCCAGTAGAAATTTTCACAGCTGATGCCGGTCGATATGACGACCCTTTTTCTGCACTGGGATCGAGGGTGGCTGATTGGCCCGGCATTCCAATTTCAGCGGAAAATCTTCCATTTGTGGGCGGGTGGATCGGTTTTTTTTCGTACGAAGCGGGGCTGACGCTCGAATCGATTAGGCAAACGACGGCTGAGGACTGTTCGTTACCGCTTATGCAGTTCTCACTCTACGATTCCGCAGCCATATACGATCATGACCAGGAGCAATGGTATATGACGGCTGTGGATTGGCCTGAGCCCGTTGCGAAACGTAGGCCCTCCGTTCGGGACCGGCTGGATATACTTAAGCAGCGACTCGAAAACGCCGGGGCAATCGATATCATGGAAGATTCGCAACCTGATGCAACCGTACCCAAGCCCAACATGAGTTTTGCGCAATATGTTCAGCACGTCGAAAAGGCGAAACGTTATATCGAAGCGGGCGACATCTATCAGGTCAATCTCACGCAGCGGTTTTGTGTGGAAACTTCTGAGTCACCGATTCACCTGTATGAAAATCTTCGTCGGGTTAATCCATCCTCGCACGCCGCGTATCTTCAATGTGATGAGACGACCATCCTTTCTGCGTCGCCGGAACTGTTTCTCGAATTGCGAAACAAAAAAGTCATCACCCGACCCATCAAAGGAACGGCGCCGCGAACGGATCACGTTCACGAAGACAATCTCGCGCGACAGAATTTGATCGACAGTGAAAAAGATCGTGCGGAACTGACGATGATTGTTGATCTCATGCGAAACGATCTGGGGCGGGTCTGTCAGTATGGAAGTGTTCACGTTGTAGAGCCAAACGAAATCGAGGAACATCCCACGGTGTTTCATCAGGTCGCGACCATTGAAGGTCAGTTGCGCGAAGATGTGGATTGGCTGGGATTGTTGCACGCGACATTTCCCGGCGGTTCGATTACCGGTGCGCCGAAAATTCGTGCGATGCAAATTATTGATGAGTTGGAGCCGACCGCCCGCGGAGTCTATTGCGGATCAATCGGATGGATCGGGTTGGACGGATCGATGTCATTCAACATCGCGATTCGCACGATGGTTCATTGTGATCACGAAGTCTATTTCTATGCGGGTGGTGCGATTGTGGCAGACAGCACCGCGGAAAACGAATACGATGAGATCATAGCCAAGGCTTCGGGTATGATGCGGGCGTTGGGATGTGACGCGCCGTTGAAGGAGATGGTCAAAATGGAGGCAGCGGTACGATGAGTGGTATGGTTTATTGCAACGGAGGCTTTGTTCCCGAACCCGAAGCCTCGGTCAGTGTATACGACGGCGGTTGGTTGCATGGAGCCGGTCTGTTTGAAACCATGCGGGCCGAGGACGGCCGAATTTTTCGACTCGAATCTCATCTGAATCGACTGTTGCAATCCACTCGGCGAATTCTCAAGCCGATGCAACGTGATGAGATACCCGACGAATCGGTGTTTCTCGAATTGCTCGAAAGAAATTTATTACGGGCAGCCAGGATTCGCATGACCGTCACAGCCGGGTCCATGATCGCAAAAGGGAGCGATGAACCATCACAGCCCATCAACATTTGCATCACAGCCAACCCGCTCGCTCCGTATGCGGATTCGTATTATGAAAAAGGGGTGCCGGTGATTATTTGCCCTTACAAAATTTCGCCCTCCGATCCGACCGCCGGTCACAAAACGACCGCTTATCTGCCGCGACTGTTGGGCATGCGCGAAGCGCAGGTGGCGAAGTGTATGGAGGCGATCTGGTTTACCACGCAAAATTTATTGGCGGAAGGATCGATCACCAATGTGTTTGTCGTCAAAAATAAAATCTTGAAAACGCCGCCGCTGGATACACCCGTTTTGCCTGGCATCGCTCGATCGGTGGTGATGGAGATCGCCGAAGAAGAAAAGATGGAAGTTTCGCAGTGTGCTCTCACGATCGATGATCTGCTGGATGCGGACGAAGTTTTTCTAACCAATGCAATTATGGAAGTAATGCCCGTGGTTCGTGTCGAAAAACATGATATCGCCGAAAGTAAGGTCGGCCCTGTCGCGCAGCGTCTTCGTGAATGTTATCGTCAGAAAGTGCGAAAGGAGTGTCGAGAGGGATGAGTGAAAAATCGAAAAATCATTTCCATCTGTGCGTCGCGGATTTTTGTAGTGCGATGGAAACGATTTCGCCAACTTCGTTTGCACAGGATTGGGATAACGTGGGACTGCTCGTCGGTGATGAACAGGCCACCCTCAGTCACGCGCTGTTGTGTATTGATTTGACGCAAGCGGTGGCGGCGGAGGCGATCCGTGAAAAATCGGAAATGATCATGGCCTATCATCCGCCTATATTTAAGCCTGTTTCGACGTTGCGAGCGCAGAGTAAAGGGACGGATGCGATCGTGTTTGATTGCATTCGTAGCGGCATCGCGATTTATTCGACCCACACCGCGCTGGACGCCGCCAATGGCGGAACGAACGAGGTGCTGGCGACAATGTGCGGCATTGAAAGGACCGATCCGCTGGAGTTTGTGGATGAGCCTCACCAGGTGGAATGCAAACTTGTTGTTTTTGTTCCGCAAGATGAAGTCGAGCAGGTCGCCGAGGCGATGTTTAAGGCGGGAGCGGGTCATATCGGAGACTACTCGGAGTGTAGTTATCGTTTAGCGGGAAAGGGCACTTTTTTGGGGGGCGATTCAACCAACCCCGCGATCGGGCAAAAAGGAAAACGAGAATCCGTCGATGAAATTCGACTGGAAACGGTGGTTGCGAATAAGAATTTGCCCGCGGTTGTTTGTGCTATGATCGAGGCACACCGTTATGACGAACCTGCGTTTGATCTATATCCACTCAAGGCGAAGCCCGCTCGTGGAATTGGCCGGGTTGGTCGATTGACGAAGTCGATGAAGCTGCAAGAGTTAGCCGGGCAATTGAAAAAAACAACGGGTGCGACCTGTGTACAGATGGTGGGGGATGAGGATCAGATCATTGAAAGAGTGGTGATCGTAGCCGGAGCGGCGGGGAGTTTGCCGTTTCGTATTCCGCTCACGCCGAGCGATGTGATCATAACCGGCGAAATTCGTCATCACGACGGATTGACGATTAGACGAACCGGATGCAGTGCGATTGCACTGGGTCACTGGGCCAGTGAAAGACCGGTGTTAGCCTCGTTGGCGGATCGACTTTCTTCACTGTTGCCCGGCGTTTCCGTTCAGATCAGCGAGGCTGATCTTTTCAATAACGCAACGGAGGCTCTAACAAATAGCGATTTGTTAGAGCCTCCGTT
>CBDTZI010000275.1:0-5268 GCA_965364865.1 uncultured bacterium
TATATTGGAGACTCGTTTTAGTAGCTGGTAAAAACCTCCCCCAGCCCCTCCTTAGTAAGGAGGGGAGCTGCGATTCATGACCGGCACGAAACACTGGCGGGCAAGCCGCCAGTGGCACCTGGCGACGTTACATTGTTCTTCCGTACTACAGATCTTTCTCATACATTCAACCGCGCAAGCTAAAGCATGCGGCTCAGATATTCTGGTCCGCACTGCGGACCCTACAGGCACTCAATACCGTAGTTATAGGTACATGACACGGTGGCCAGCTTTCTGATACATCATACCCACAAGAACCCGCAGCGACACCGTTTTATCAATTGCGACATCGTACAATCAACTCCTTTTCGCCCGAAACCGTTATTTTATTGCATGGGCGGTGAGATTTTGCTACAATTCACTCAGAAGAACATATGAAACATTCCATCCGATCAGGCACTCCAGATAACCACCATAGACCCCGGCAATCGATAGGTCGATTGGCCGAACCCTTGAAAGGTGATGCAGCCGAAGCGCAAAAGGAAAAAGCGATTCTGGTGGCGGTGCTGCTTCCAAGCTCGTCGGTGGACTTTCGCGATCCACTGGGTGAAATGGCAGCACTGGCTGAGTCCGCTGGAGTGGATGTGGTCGATTCCATCGTACAAAAGCGTACAGCCTTGTCCGCCAAAACAGGATTGGGGAAGGGGAAATTAGCTGATCTTGTCGAGCTGGTCGAAGCCCATGAAGTCGGAGCGGTGATCGTTGATAACGATCTCTCGCCGCGTCAGATTCGCGGGTTGGAAAAAGCGACGAACTGCAAGGTGATCGATCGCAGCGAGTTGATTCTCGATATTTTCGCATCCCGAGCCAGAACCCACGAGGCTCAGCTGCAAGTCGAACTCGCCCAGTTGGAATATACGGCTCCGCGACTGCGAGGTATGTGGACCCACCTGGAGCGTATTGCAGGTGCGGGCGGTGGTACGACTGCGGGAGCAGTGGGCGGTGTGGGAACGCGTGGCCCGGGTGAGCGACAGATTGAAATCGATCGGCGTATCGTAAAGGATCGGATCAGTTATCTAAAACGACAAATCGCGGATATCGACCGACGAAAAACGCGAGAGGTGGAGTCGCGGCGCGATCAGTTTACGGTATCGCTTGTGGGTTATACCAACTCCGGCAAAACCACATTGTTTAACAAGCTTACGGATGCGAATCGATATGTCGCGGATAAACTGTTTGCTACGCTGGACACCAAAACGGTTAAGTGGGAATTGGGGGAAGGGCGTTCGGTGTTGTTGAGTGATACGGTCGGCTTTGTGCGTGACATTCCTCACCATCTGGTTGCGTCTTTCCGTGCGACGCTGGAAGAAACGATCCACGCGGATCTGTTGTTGCATGTGGTCGATGCGTCATCGTCGATTTCGTGGCAGCAAATGGAATCGGTCGAAGGGGTGTTGGCTGAGCTGGGCTGTGCGGATATCCCCTGTATGACGCTGCTGAACAAAATGGATATCGTCGACGATGGTTCGATGGCGGAATTGTTGGCGAAACATCGTGAAGATGTGTTTGAGATTTCCGCAGTCAATGGTACGGGTTTGCATAATCTGGTCGCGGAAGTCAATCAGCGAATGCTTGGTGAATATCTAGACGTTACGATATCTCTCCCGCAATCGTCGGGTAAACTTCTGGCTGAGCTGGATCGAATCACTGAGGTTCTGGATCGCCGCTATGAGAACGATCACGTAGAGATGGATTTACGGATCAACATCGCACAGCTGCGCCAACTTCACGGTCGACATCCCGAAATGAAAATCCTTAAAGGGTTGCCCGAGGATGATGAACGATTCTATTCTGCCGGTGATGAGGTATGAGTTTTTCGAGATTGGAAAATCAATTACGTTTCAGTGAAACATGGCCTGGTACGAAATTTTTAATCGCTGCGATTTTCTTCGCCCATATCAATGTGACTGCTTTCGGGCAGGTTCAGGAATTATCAAATACGATCGAAGTGAATCTGTCGTTGCGAAGCGGCGGGGCGATCAGCGGACTGGTGGTCACCCATAACGATCACGGTTTGGTGATCGCCAGAGAAAACAAGCCGTATGTTTTTGGATGGAACGAGTTGGAGAGTCATTCCGCTCATCAAGTCATGCAGGGTATCATGGTGTCAGATCGTGGTCAGAAGAAGCAGTGGTCCGCTCAGGATTATTTTGAGCTGGGCTTGTTTTCACTTTCGATTCATCGACCCGATCATGCAGATCGCGCATTCAACGCCGCCACGAACAGGAATCGAAAATATAAAATCACTTCGCGTGAAGCGCTGGACGCATATTATAGCCGAGTTCATGCCGCTAAAAAAACAGATTCGCTATTAAAATTAACAGAGCCAAAGCCGTTAGGAGCGGTTCGCGATGAAGAAACGTTACATGCAGGGCGAATCGAAACTGAGTCAGATTCTGTGGCGGTCTACACCCCGGTCAGTTTACCCCATCCCGAAATTCGTGCTCAGGTGTTTGAGGCCTATTACAAGTTTGGTGAAAAAGTTCAAGAGGTGATGGGGAAAGATGTCGTTCTGATCGAGACGGATCATTTTTTAATCTGGACCGACTGGGAATATCGCCACCGGGATAAATTGTCGCGATGGTGCGAAGCCATGTATGACGCGATGGTTCAACAGTTTCAGATTGACCCTGCGCAAGACGTTTTTCTTGCCAAGTGTCCGATCTATTGTTGGAAGACGAAGGCGAGGTTCAAAAAGTTTGCCCGATATTTTGATGGCTATGACGGAGGTAACGCGCTGGGTTACACCCGTTCGATTGAAAAGAGTAGCCACGTTCATGTGGTGTTGATGCGGGCGGGCAAGACCGAATATCATTTTGATCGATTCGCCTCCACACTGGTGCATGAAGGGACGCACGCTTTTGTTCACCGTCTATATTCAAATCGTCTGATCCCTCATTGGGTTAACGAGGGACTAGCGGACATGATGGCTGATCGCGTGTTGAAGGACCGTTGTTTTAACGGTGAAAACGCTGCGTTGTTGGTGAAGTCCTATGTTCAGTACGAATGGCCCATTATGGCGATGCTTTTGAGCGTCAATGAAATCGGCGTCGAGCAATATCCGCTGGCCCACAGCCTGGTCGCTTATCTTGAGGGGTTGGGCCACGCTCAATTTTCCGGATTCATCAAGAGCCTCAAAAAGGGGAGTGCGTTGCCTGCTGCAATAGCAGACAATTTCGAGGGGCTGACACTTGAACAGCTCGATACCCGCTGGCGTAGTGTTATCAGGTCGGTTCAATCGGTGGATGCGGGCGCGAAAAAAACGGTACCCTCACCTTGAACCACGATTCACTTACGGTTGATTTCGTCTGCACCCGATACATTTCATATCATTTGTGCCTTTGGCCGATGGATGAGTTATAATTGGGCGAACTAGTACATCGAACAGCGTCCCGCGGATTGCGTGAATGAAATCTCGGAAAAAAACAATCTTACGAAACATCTTGCGGATTTCGATCTGTCTGGTTGCGTTGTGGATCGTGGTGCAGGGGGTGACGCTGTACGATCATATCGCATTGAAGGATGGCCGTTCGGACGTGGTGGGGCGGGTGATCGACGATGGCGATCCGGTATTGGTGCAGTTGGGCGATGCCGGGGTGCAGTCGATTCCGCGCAACGAAATTCAAACCGATGAAGACGGGGCGTTGTCGATCGAATATGGTTTTCTCTCCGCCTGGTCGAACAGTCAAAAGTTATTTCTTCTGATTGCGCTCCTGATTCATTTTCCGGTGATTTTTCCGCAGGCGCTTCGATTTCGATGGATGCTCGCAGCGCAGGACATCACCATGGGGTATTGGGAGTGTCTGAAATTATCGTTTGCGGGTAATTTTTTGAATTTCGCTACGCCGCTGGGTTCCAACGCGGGCGACGTATTTAAGGCCTATTTCACCTCGTTACACACAAAACATAAAACGGAAGTGGTGGCGACGGTGATACTCGATCGCGTGGTGGGATTGGTGAGTCTGTTGATCGTCGTGGGTTTGATCACTACGTTTTGTCCTGCAGATAGCCAACTCGCGATGTTTCGCCCTTATATTCTAACGGCTTTTGTTGTGGGTGCCGTTGCCACCATCGTTTATTTTTCACCCGTGCTTCGACGCAATCTTCTTCCCCAATCCTTGTTGTCAAAAATACCCATGCTCGCTCATCTACAGCGGATGGACAAGGCCGCGCGCACTTTGATTTCAAAACCCGGGACGGTCCTGTCCGCGATTATGATTACGATAATTTTACAGGGTCTGGCGATGTGCGCCTACTGTACGGTAGCCATGGCCATGACATTGGATGCCCCGCTGGATCGCATTCTGGAATTTTTCGCCTATTTTTATACGGGGGTGGTGGTGCAGGCGTTACCCGGTCCACCACAGGGATTGGGCACGGTTGAATTGACCTATCGATATTTTTTCGCTGCCTTTGGCAGCCCGTCACAAATTGTATGCATGGCTCTGGCGATTCGGGTCATCGTATTGATCTGTGCATTGCCTGGTCTACTGGTGACCTTGACCGGCTCGTATAAGCCCAGCGATGTGACCAACCTGGATGACACACTGGATCAAGTATCGGACGTTGAATCAACGTTGAATGATTCAAAACTTTCCGCCGAAATGACACCCTCCGGTTCCTGATCGCAACACATGAATCGCAACGGTTCACGATTACAATGTTTTTGGTGTAACGTCCGCTATTGACTTGATTTTTCCTGCCCGAACGTGACCATTATCACACTACAATCCTATCAGAAACGACATTAAGTAGGCTATTTTCCCTTCCGACATGAATAGTGTGTACATGTTGATGAACACGCTAATCATAAGGGAACGTACGAATTGTCCACGACTACTTCAACAGTTACGGTTGATAATTTAATCACCTGGGCCTGTGATCGCAATACGCCAATTGAGTTGCATTACGAGCCAAATAACGGTCCTATGGTCGTTGGGAGAGCACGCTTGCTGGGCTTTGATGACAAACAACTGTTGGCGGATCGTCCGCTATGCCTGGATACCGGCACTATTCCGTGTGGGAAAAAACTATCCGTCCATCTGTCCATGAACGGCGAGCGTTATGAATTTGAATCATTCATCGAAGAGTCGCATCGTATGGTACAGCTCAATGCGCACAATCGAGTTCGCGGCATCGCATTAAAAAAACCTCTCGAATTCAGTAAATCTCAACGTCGAAAGAATTTACGCATTTCACTTATGGGGTATGAACCAATCGCCATTGAGC
>CBDTZI010000276.1:0-5240 GCA_965364865.1 uncultured bacterium
ATGACACCTATGGGTTCCCGATCGACCTAACGGTCCTCATGGCGCAGGAGCGGGGAATCAAAGTCGATGAAGCAGGCTTTGAGAAACTGATGGATGAGGCGCGCAAAAAGTCCCGCAGAGAAAAAACTCGCGCGTGGACGATACTTGCCGCTAACTTTGCGAGCGAACAGTACCCTCGATCGCAATTTACGGGATACGACTGCCTAGAATCAAACACGCGGATTACTCAAGTCGTAGATCTTAAGTATTACTCTGACCTTGCTGGTGGGGCGGCCTTTGGAGCAGCTATTTCAATGGGTGAGCAAGGGGCGGTCGTGCTCGATGAAACTCCCTTCTATGCGGAAAAAGGTGGACAAGTGTGGGATACGGGAACCATTGTTACGGCCTCCGGGAGTTTCCAAGTTGACGAGGTTCGTGATTTCAACGGCGTCATCGTTCATATTGGTCGTTGCGTGGACGGAGCGATATGGCCTTTTTCAGGAGGGCGATTAAAACTATTACCTCCCGTTGAACCTAAGACTTTCGAGGGAATTCCAATCGCAGACCTTCCACCTGATCTCGCGGAAAAATGCCGTGAGGTTCATGCAGATAACGTTCGCATGCATCGTGGACAAACAGAGCTCGCGCGCATATCCGTAGACCAAACAACACGCATCCCCACCACGAAAAACCACACGTCGACGCACATTATGAACTGGGCGCTGCGGGAAGTGTTGTGCAGTGCGGACGAAATGGAGAATCCGCATGTACAACAAAAAGGATCTCTGGTCGATCCGGAAAAAACGCGTTTCGATTTTTCGCACAACAAGCCCCTCACCGACGACGAACTGAATAAAATCGAATCACTGGTCAACGATCAGATCAAAGCCGACTTGAAAGTCTACACTAAAGAAGTTGATCAAATAAAAGCCCGCGAAATCAATACGCTTCGAGCCGTGTTCGGCGAAAAATATCCCGATACCGTGCGGGTCGTATCCGTCGGAGCCGACATCGACGAAATGCTCAACGATCCGAAAAACGATAAGTGGATGAAGCACTCCGTAGAGTTTTGCGGTGGTACACACTTACAATCCACCCGAGAAGCCGAACACTTCGTGCTCACCTCTGAAGAAGGCGTAGCCAAAGGCATACGCAGAGTCGTGGGAATATCGGGAGAAACAGCTAACGAAGCCGAAACGCTTGGACTACAACTACTTGATGAAATCAAAACACTGGCGGATTCCGATGACCTGGGTACACAACTTTCCGTCTATCAGCAAAAAGTCAACGACAGTGTCATCCCCCTTCGCGTTCGACATCAGTTGCGCGACGCGATGAGCCAACTGCAGAAGAAAGTCAAAGAGCAACAAAAACAAGCCTCCGCTGCGTCGGGCGTAGCTGCGATGGACACCGTCGCCAACCTGTTTGAATCAGCAGAGTCGATCGGCGGCGTGACCGTTGTCGTCGGCGAAATCCCATCGGTCGAGGCAGACGCCTTGCGCGGTGCGATCGACTGGGTACGCAACAAGACCGAAAGCTCAGCTGTCTTTTTAGTCACTTCGAGTGACGAAAAAGTGACGCTAATCGCGGGGATGAGTAAGACCGTAGTTAAAAACGGCGTCAAAGCCGGCGATCTGATCAAGGAAATCGCTCCCGTAGTTGGCGGTCGCGGCGGCGGTCGACCCGACATGGCCCAAGGCGGCGGCAGCGACCCCACCAAAATATCCGAGGCGATCGATCGTGCGAAAAGCTGGATCACAGAAAAGCTGTCGTAGCATTGTCGGGCGTGTTGACCCGACCTACATGGCCCACACGCAAGGGGCGACGTTACAGCTTCCCCCCTTACTAAGGGGGGAATACAAGGGGGGTGTTCGTTTTTAAAATAAACCTCCCCCAACCCCTCCTTAGTAAGGAGGGGAGCTTTTACTTTGTTGTGCTTTGGTCCGCACTTACGGACCCTACAACGAAACATACCGCCCCCCACCCCCGACCAGTCGGGTTTTACAACCTTGCTTCGCAAGAATGGGGCACCCCGCACCAGCAACATAATTAACTTTACCCCAGCCCGCTTCCTCACGGGCGCGTCTCGGATACAACGCCTCGCCAAAGGGCAATGCAACAATTCACGGGCAAACAAGTTTGCCCATGCCACCCCAATGTTAATTTTTTGACTTTTCGACTTTTTGAAATTTTGACTTTTCTTGGTTTACACTTCGTTGAGTTCATGCCCCATCTTATCTTTTTTCGTTTTCAGATAATGGGCATTGTGTGCATTGGGAACCATTTCCAGCGGCAACTGTTTTTCGATCATCACGCCGTAAACTTCCAACCGGTTCACCTTTTTGGGATTGTTGGTCAGGATGTTTAACTTCCGCAGACCCAGCTCACGAATAATGTGCGCACCCACTCCGTAATCGCGGCGATCCACCGGCAAACCCAACATCTCGTTCGCTTCGACCGTGTCATACCCCTCGTCCTGAAGTTTATAGGCTTTGAGTTTGTTGTGCAGACCGATACCGCGACCTTCCTGGCGAAGATAAACCACCGCACCCTTACCCGCTTTTTGGATTTGCTGCATCGCGGAATCCAGTTGCTGTCCGCAGTCGCATCGCTGGGAATGAAAAACGTGACCCGTCATGCACTCCGACTCCACACGCAGTAGCACCGATTCTTCGTGAATGACGGGCTTACCATTGTCATCAAGATCACCCACCCCACCGCAACAAAGCGCCAGGTGTGGCTCGGGATCGACGGGAGAATGAAACGCGATCAGGTTGAAATCGCCAAACTCGGTGGGCATTTTCGTAGTGACACCGCGCGTCACAAATGACTCGCGCTGCATCCGATATTCAATAATATCGGCTACGGTGTACATACGAATATCGTGCTGCTTTGAAAGTTTGATCAGGTCAGGTACACGGGCCATCGAACCGTCGTCGTTCATGATTTCGATAATCGCGGCGGCGGGTCGCAGTCCAGCCAACTTGCAAAGATCGACCGAGCCTTCCGTTTGGCCAGCTCGCACCAACACACCACCATCTCTAGCCATCAGCGGAGAAATATGTCCGGGCCGAACCAGGTCGGTCGGCTTGGTATCGGGAGCACCGGCGACCTCAAATGTTTTCGCACGATCCGAAGCGGAGACGCCCGTCGTTACACCGAATCGACTGTGCGCATCGATCGTAATGGTGAAGGCGGTGCCAAAGCGCGACATGTTTTGCGACGCTTGCAGCGGCAAATTCAAGGCCTCGCAGCGTTGGCGAGTCATAGGCAGACAGAGCACGCCCCGCCCGACCTTAAGCATGAAGTTGACCGCTTCGGGAGTGACCGACTGAGCCGCCATCACCAGATCACCCTCGTTTTCGCGATCTTCATCGTCGACCAAAATAATCATTTTTCCGTCGCGCAGGTCATCAAAAGCCTGTGAAATTGGTGAAAACGCTTTGTCTTGACTACTCATGAGAACTCTTTCCTTGTTGTGTTGCGTGGTGCGTCGCAACGAATCGATTTCCGATGTGGATGTAATCCATCATCGCCACGATCGCCAGTCCGCTCGCCACCCAGTACAAGCCTGTGAAAATCGTATGGGCCTGGGGCAAAAATCCGGCGATATCCGGTGCTAACAGGCAATACGCGATCAGCCCCAATTGTACCGCAGTACACACTTTTCCCCAAATCCGAGGCTCGATGAGGTATTGGCTGGTGGTCGCGTAGATAAGCCCAAATCCGATCACGGTCAAAATGTCCTTGCCGATAGCGATCACCGGAACCCAGCTGGGGAACACAAAACCCTGTACCGCCGTCGATTCGACCGCCAGAAATATCACCGTACAACTGATTAGCAATTTGTCGGCCACGGGATCGAGAAATCGACCCAGCGGCGTTTCTTCGCAGAGTCGGCGGGCTAAATACCCGTCCAAGCCGTCGGTAATCGCCATCACGATGAATATAATCATCGCGACGTGCCGCCAGTGAGGCCAGTCCCCGTTCAGGTTAAGTAGACAGATGACCAGCGGTGCGATGAGAACAATTCTTGTGATGGTGAGACGATTGGGCCAGTTTAACCAGCTCATAGTGATTGACTCAAATAGTTTGAAATCGCGTCCGTATCACGGACTCAGGTCCGTGGTCACCGTATTTTCATTGGGCTGAGTTTGAGCAAATGCAGCCAGTGTTTGATCCGCAAAATGTACAACTTGCTCATAGCTTGTTGGAAGCTCGAGTGTAAAGTATGGGCCGCCGGGCTGGGCGATGACCATGGCGGGAAGTTTTAATGCACCGAAGGGTGAGATGAACGCCTTCGCAAATAAGTCTTTTAATTGTATGCGCACATGAATCATCGAGTCTATGCGATGATACACTTCCCGGCGGGAAAGTAGTTTTTTCAACTTGGTGTTGTCATCCGAGAACGTGCGTTCGTAAACAATAAAGAGCGGTCGATTCAGTTTTTTCGCCTGAGTGGAAGCCTTTTCCAACGAATCATACCAGACATATTCCGGTTTACGCGGGATATGCGAATTGTATTTCGGCTGGTGACCGGGAGGCGTAGTCTTGATTACAAACTGCGCAATCTGAACGTCGTTTAACAGGCCCACCTCAGTATGATACGTTCCATCTTTATGCACCATGATTAACGCTGGCGCACGTTGAACACCAAACTGCTGTACATAACGGCGGTCGGGTTCGTAAGAATCGACGAGTAAGCACCGAACAAATTGATTTGAAATCATAGAGCCACGGCCATGATCGATCGCACGGCGATATCGCTGGTCGATTTTGTATTCACCGGTTTGAAAATAGATTAAGAGCGGATTTCCCGTTTCGCTTACCCTTTTTTCAGCGGATTCATAATCCGCCACCCAGCCATTGTTATCTAAAATAGACATTTGTGGAATTTGAACACGAGGCATTTTGAACGAACAGCCTACTGTCAAAATTAAGGTAACCAGGGAGATCAAGACCAATTTTTTCATCATTTTCACCGCATAAGGAAAATCAAGTATCCCAACGATCATTCGTTGATATCATACGGGAATAGTCTAGCGAAACAGCCTCCATCGGCAACTATCGTGATTTTTTCCGGTAACCGCGATGGTTGCGATACAAAAAAATCCCCGTACATAAGAAATGTACGGGGATCAAAAAGTATTCATTCAAATCAGTTCAACAAGAACCAATTATTAGGTTAATTACCCTTGCAAGAACCGTTCCTGCAATTGTTTGAGCAGCAATCACTGTTCGATGAACAAGAGGCCTTATTC
>CBDTZI010000277.1:0-5234 GCA_965364865.1 uncultured bacterium
TTCGACCACGCACGCCATTATTGGAGGTCTGCTCGGAGCTGGCCTCGCGCTCGCGCCGCGCGATATTCACTGGAGTGTGCTGGGCGGTAAATTTGCATTGCCGCTGCTTGTGAGTCCCTTCTTGTCGATGGTAGTGGTCGCTGCAATTTATCCGGTCGCGGCTTGGACACGACGTCGCCTAGGGGTGGACGCGGCGTCTGAAGTGCATATACCGGGTCCAGCGTCTATCGAATTGAGTACGCAGAAAGCGGCGTTGGCGACGGCGGTTACGAATGCAAAGCGCACAGCGTGATTATTTCCACCGGTGCCAAAGCCAACTGGCTGGGTCAGGAAAACGAGCAGCGCCTTGCCCAGACCGGCGGAGGAGTGAGCGCGTGTGCGGTGTGCGACGGAGCGTTACCGATGTTTCGCGACAAAGTGATGGCTGTCGTGGGCGGTGGAGACTCCGCGGTGGAAGAAGCGTCCTATCTGACGAAATTTGCGTCGAAAGTTTATATCGTGCATCGTCGTGATAAACTGCGTGCGTCGAAAATCATGGCGCAGCGGGCGCTGGAAAATCCCAAGATCGAAATGTTGTGGAACAAGACGGTCGAGGAAGTGCTCGGCGACGAAATGGTCACCGGCATGAAGCTCAAGGACACAGTCAACGGCGAGATTTCGACAGTTGAGGTGAGCGGATTTTTTATGGCCATTGGCCACACGCCAGCCACGGAGTTTCTCAACGGTCAACTCGAACTCGATAAAAAGAAATACATCAAACTGACGGATTTATACGGGTCAGCCACCAGCGTAGAGGGTGTGTTTGGTGCGGGCGACTGCGTGGACAGTGTCTATCGTCAGGCGATCACCGCAGCGGGTATGGGTTGCAAAGCCGCCATCGACGCCGAACGATTTCTTTCCGATCAGGGGATTGAGTGATCAAATATCAAATATTGAATATCGAAAAACGATTAATCAATGAAAAAGCCCACGGGATGCTAACCGTGGGCTTTGTTTTTTTACCGCGATATACTTCTCGAAGCATCATGCCCATATAAACTTGGGCATGCCACCCATCACCCAAAATCTTAGTCGACACAAACCGTCGATCAGTTTCCCTTTTCCAGCATCATCGATTCCTGCAGGGTCTCGGCTTTTTCCATGCGCTCTTTCATGTCGTCCAGTTCGGATCGTAACTCTTCCACCGTTTCACGAAGCTCGGAGACTTGTAGCTGTTTGGGGGCACTGTCCGTAATTTTTTCGATGGCTTTCTCGGCTGCGTCGCGGATTCGCATCTCCGGATCATTGGCGGCCAACGCGCGAAGCACGGAGAGCGCCGGTCGCGAATCGTCCCCCATATCTCGCAGGGTAGAAATTGCTGCGTTTTGAATCCAGCGGTGCTCGCCTTTCATGCTGGCTGTCACCGCGTTAATGATTTTTTTGATCTGCGAATCGGAAAGTCGATTATTTTCGTGCAACTCAGACAACGCAGAGATCGCAGCGGTTCTACAAAAGCGGGGCTTGCCACGACGCGTCCACTCGATCAACACGTCCAGTCCGGAAGCCTCCGGCTGAGCACCAATCGAATGGATGGCTGAGGATCGAATTTGATCACGATGCGAATCGCGGTCCAACAGCGTAGCCAGGAAGGATGAGGCTCCATCCGGCTGTAAATCTCCGTACGATCGAATCGCAGCGGCTTCCACACGATAACTGGGGTCACTGCGGTGGATGAGTGTATACAGCGCGGAGATGACCGCTTCGTCCTTATGATAGGAACCGAGTTGATCGGCACATTCGCGTCGAACTTTGGGATGGGAAAGTTGCAGCCCGGCGATGAGTGCGTCACGGGCGTCGTCACCACCCGCTTCACCAAGCGCTTCTGCCATTTCCACACCCACACCCCAGAAGGGTTCTTTTTGTATGGCTTCATGGAGCAATTCGATGTCGCGATCGCTGCCCGATTCGCCAAAATGCTGGGCTGCCCGGATTCGACAAACAACGTGCTCCGCTTTTGACAGTTGTGCCTCCCATAGGTCGCGACCTTTTTTCTGCTTCAGCTCCATCAGTACAGCCTGGTTCGGATCAACCAGCACCATCGTGGGGTGTTGTTTGAGCGGAATCAAAAAACGATGTTTCTTTTCGGTGATCTCCCGACGGAGGGTCAGGGTCGAAGCCTCTTCAAAATGAAACGTCAGCTCCAGTGGGAAATGAAAGGCGTCGGCTTCCTGCGTCTGTTTGACGGTCAGCTCAGCCAGTTTTTGTTCCTCGTTCCATTTGTAGTTGACGCTCACCGCGGGCGCTCCGGGTGTTTGCGTCCAGTCGTGAAAAAATCGCTCCATCGATCGACCCGATACGGTTTCCAGCACTTGTCTGAAATCAGAGGTTTCGACCGACTTGTGCGCATACTCCGTCAGGTATTGTTTAATGCTTCGCCAGAAAACGTCGTCGCCAAGCCGATGGCGTAACATGTGAATCACCGAAGCGCCTTTGGGATAGGCTCGGGAGTCAAACATCTGGCGGGGATGTTTGTAATTACGATCGACGATGGGTTTGTCCTTACCACCCTTATAGCCTCGCCGCATGTCCTTGAAGATATCGTAATCATAGGCGTCGCGGCCCAGGTCGTATTCATACCAGATGGCTGTTGAATAGGTAGCGAAGCCTTCGTTAAGCCACAAGTGCTCCCAGTCCTTACAGGTCAACAGATCACCGAACCATTGATGTCCCAGCTCGTGAGAGACTAGTCCGTCGGAGCTGAAATCCAGATGAGCGCGTTCGTCGTGTAATGTGCGAGAGCCCAGCGTCGTCGCGCTGGTGTTTTCCATTCCGCCGCCGAATTGTTCCGCACAGATCTGGGCGTATTGGTCCCAGGGATACTCCACACCGAATTTTTCACTGAAAAAATCGAGCATACGCGTGGTGTTGCCGAAGCTGCGTTTGATATCGTCTTTGCGATCGGTCGGAACGTAATAACGAACGGGCTTGCCCCGCCAGGTTTCTTCCTGCTTGAAAAACTCTCCCACGATCAGCGTCATTAGATAAGAGACGTGCGGCTTATCCTGCAGCCAGTGAAACGTAGCGGTACCGTCACCGTTATTTTTTTTGGACAGCAACTTGCCATTGGAGATGACTTCGTTGGTGTCCGCTGCGGTGACGATCATTTCGGTGGTCTGCATTTCGTTGGGATGGTCGAAACAGGGTACCCAGTATCGATTGGTAATCGATTCGCCTTGCGACCAAACCTGTAAGGGGATTTTCGGTTCGGCATCTGTGGGTGCGAAAAAATGCAGCCCGGTTTTGGGGTCTGTGATGGAGTATTGGATGCTGATTGTGGCGGAGTCTCCTTTACGTAGGATATTGTCACCGAGTAAAATGTTGATGTGTTCACCGTTGTTGATGTATTCCACCTGCCTCACATAACCTTCGCTGTTGGTTAACGAAATCTGTGTGACGTTGAAATCAACGGCGTTAAGAGTGATACTCGTTACGTCGCGCAGTGCGGTCATGTCCAGCGAAGCGGCGGCGTCAACATGTTTTTTGATCAGGTCCACATTCAGTGTGAGTCTGATGTGGTGCATATCCACCGGTCGATCTTTGGCGAAATGGATCGGATCGCCCCATGCAGGTGATAAAACGACAGACAGAAATAAGGTAGCTACAATCAATGCACGACGAATTGAATTTTTCAATTTTTGATCCTCCTTGGAATAATTTCGTTGGACGCGTATGGCGGGTCTGTGAAACTGCTGAAATCATACCCAAAAACAGCTGTTTTTACAATGTGGAAATTTGTAAGGATGTAACCATCGCCTGGCCACGTCCAGTAAGATCATCGTCTGGGTAGCGGTATGATTGAGTCATAGAAGTGTGAATAAAAAATAAAGCCCACGGAGAGTCATTCACGGGCTTCATCAAATGTTATGATAAAATTTACGTCGGAAGAATTATTCCGTCAAACCGTCTTTTGTCCAGGTATAGGGCTTGCCGACTTCGGTGACCAGCAGACGGGATTTCATTTCGGGTGACAGCGCGTTCTCAAATTTTTCCGTGGACGGATCCAGCACCGGGAAAGTGCCGTAGTGACACGGAACGATCTGTTGGGGTTTCAAAAATTCAACCGCCAACGCTGCGCCTTTGGCACCCATCGTGAAATGATCGCCAATGGGAAGAATGCAGACTTTGGGTTCAAAAATTTGAGCGATCAGTTTCATGTCGGAAAATACATCGGTGTCGCCCGCGTGATAAATGGGGGCCAGCTCATCGTATGAAACCACGAGCCCGTTGGGCATGCCGGTATAAACATTGCCATCGTGCGTGGCATAACTCGAAGAGTGAACCGCATGGGTAAGTGATACGCGAACTCCGTCAATGGTTTGCGTGCCGCCGGGATTCATTTTGTAGTAACTGCCCTTGACGATGTATTTTTCGAGCGCGTCACAGAGTTCAAAATTGGCAACGACTTTAGGCTCAAACTGCTTGACCAGTCGCTCTACGTCCGCGGCGTGGTCGGCATGGCCATGCGTTAACAAAATTATGTCGCATCGTGTGACTGTTTTAAGATTGTCCGGGCAGGCGGGATTGTCCTGAAGCCAGGGATCAATCCACACAACGCGTTCATCCGGCAGAATCAGTTGATAGGTGGCGTGTCCAAAAAAAGTAACGGTAGCGCTCATGGTGATTCACTCTCTAATGGTGTAATAGGCTTAAGAAGTTTTGGTAGACGACGCTATTTTTTCGAGAATTTCTGCGTGTTCGGGAAATCGGCCAACATCTTTTTTGGACCAGATTTGCGTGCCGTTTACATGAACGTCAAACACACCGCCTGAACCTTCGATCATGTCAAACTCGGCCTGGTATTTATCTTTGATCGCGTCCGCCAGACTGACGGCTTGGGGTGTATAGTTTCACTGCACGCAATACTTGATGCTGATTTTCATCCATCAATCTCCATGCTTATCAAGAGCTCCATCTCATCCAATGCAGTCCACTTCTTCGTTATTCGATAACAACACACGACGAAGTTTAAGACAGGTTCATGGTCATCAGGAACTCGGCGTTGGTACGAACTTTCTTCAGTTGGTTCGTCAGCAGTTCGATCGCTTCGACCACGTTCATATCCGCAAGCACACGACGCAATCTAAACACCAGCTCCAGTTCCTTCGGATCCATCAGCAGTTCTTCCTTACGTGTTCCCGAACCGGCGATGTCAATCGCGGGCCAGACACCTCGGTCGACCAGACGGCGAGCAGGCC
>CBDTZI010000278.1:0-5230 GCA_965364865.1 uncultured bacterium
TGGCTTCTCGCTGAATATCCGCCTCTCTCACAACATCACCGTTGATTGGACCTTTGCTGTACTTTGGAAATAAAATCGCAACCTCCGGACACACACGCGAGCAGGCCGGGCAGTCCGTCTTGCATTTATTCTGATTTTGAACGGTGATCGTTTCCTGTTTATCCACCGCATACACATCGAACAGACAAAAACTCAAACATTGCATACAGTTGGTGCAGCGATCAAAATCGATTACCGGGAACCAGGGCTTCCACCCGCCGGGTGTTTTCGTATCCCAAGATTGATGAATCTGTTCAACATCGGCGATCATCTCGGCGGTATCGCGATTCGTGATGTTCACAAATTGAAACTTGGCTGTATTTTCGAGTTGGACAATTTGCGACGGAAGCGAGTCAGAAAATTTTCCGATCACCACAACCGAAGAACCCCCGCCCTGATATTCTTGAGAAGCCCCGTTTAAGCGCGTAAGGCTGTACCCCTTACTGACCAATGCGGAAATGATTTCAAATCGTTCGTCGCCGGTTAGCGCAACGCTACCCTCGCCTTCATAAAGTACCATCTGAACATGTTTTTCTACGGTTACACTCATGAGCTCGCCCCTTGTTTTGAGGGTTGACCGTTCACTAACAATGGAACAATTTCTTCCGCGTCTTGCTCACGCATGTTCATGAATTCGACGCGATCTTCGTTTAAGGGCGCCCCCGCAGCATGAAACAACCATTTCACCGCACGCGGATAACAGGCGACAATTTTCAGGTGTTCACACGACGCATACTGCTTGAGTTTTTCATCCCCGCGTGCGGACATTTCGCACAGATCCGCCACCGCCTCAAAAGCGATATCGGTTCGACTCAACTCGCGTAACACATCCTGTTTTGTCTGCTGAGGAATCACCTTTGCATAGGTGCAGTTGCAATATAGAACTCGATCTTTCTGGCTTGGTTGATCCATATCGATATTAACTTTCCACCGTAATGCGATGCGTCGGCTCGGGTTTACCTGGGCGAAAATGTTCCAAATGATCCACTTTCATACTCAAACCCTGTTGGTCTCGAACACATTGCTCCAAAGTATCCATCGTCAACTGACGTAACAATTCCGGATCCGCCTCCGCACGCAGATTGATAATCAATTCGCCGGCTTCGATTTCGTCGAACAGCGTTTCTCGCAAATCAGGTTGATCCTCATGACCCACCACACTCACCACCGCGATATTACCAGCCACATCGCCCCCATCCAAGGTCATTTTCAAATGAGCGATTTCGCAGGATGCTACAACAAGTTTTTTTCTCAACTGATTCGTAAAATGGACCAAGAACTGATTGGCGTCCAGCGGGGTTTCGCACGACAACTGCACCGTAGCATTCAACCACCCCAACAACGCTTCGCCCTGGGCATAGGTTTCGTAATCAATGTTCATCGTCGCGGTGTCCGCGGCTTCAGTGGTCATTAACGATGAAAACCAATCGTCGAGGCCTTCGTCGTTGCGTGCGGAACAACACAAAATTTTCGCCTGAGGATAGGATGATTGCAAAGTCTGTATTAATTCCTCTTGCGCTGACGAGGAGAGAAGATCACACTTGTTGATCACAATGATGGCTGCTTCTTCCAGTTGTTTACGATAGACATAAACCACTTTTTCAGAGAAGGAGCGCCCCTTGGATAATCCGTGTATTCGGGCACAACGGATAGGGTCCACCACAACACTCAGCGGAGCGGTGGTAAATTGATTTCCGTAAATTCTGCGAAGTGGATAACTGACGGTCGCCACCAGGTCCGTACAACTTCCTACGGGCTCGGCTACAAACACATCAGGGCGTACGGATTCGGTTAATTTGTTAGCCGCTTCCAACAGGGAATTAAAACGGCAACAAAAACAACCACCGGCGATCTCCTCGACCTCAAAGCCCTGTGATCTGAGCATGGCCGTGTCCACCAGCCCGGTACTCTGATCGTTGCTGATTAATCCCACACGCAATGAGCGATCCTGCAGATACTGACCCAACTTGGCCACCACCGTGGTCTTGCCCGCGCCGAGAAAACCACCGATCATAATATATCGAGCTTTGTTTTGTGCTTCGGCAATCATCCCGTTTTACCCATCATTTTATCTATCGTACCGTCGAGCACAGCGACATAATTCTCTACATCCATACAATCCGGCGGCGGCGTGCCACGCACTGTGTATAACCAGCCACGACCATAGGTATCCGCTTGTACCAGCGCGAGGTCATCGTTTAATTCGTCGTTGGACCCTTCATAGAAACCATCCAACGGACAAAACAAATCCGTCACCGCTTTGAATCCTTCGATCCAGCCGATGACATCGCCAGCCTGGACTGAATCCTTCTGTTTCAACTCGACGTCAAACTCTACCGGCTCACCCAGGATGCGCGTTGCAAATTTCGTAAAACCCACACACCACAAACCAGGCTGATCTTCCTTTAACCAGGCGTGACTCGTTGTGTACAATCGATCCGCTGGCAGGCGTGTCGAAAATCTCGATCTTTTATATTGAACGTATTGGTTTTCCATACTTGCAAACACAACATCAACAATAAGATTTCAACTTGCCCACAAAGTCGGTTCGACGGACAGAAATTCCGGCCTGTCACTTCTCAACAAATTAAACGACTTGGACAAGATTGACAAGTGAAGTTAGGGGTGAAACTGTTGGATGCCATGGTGGGACTGGAGGTTCACCACGGGTGAACGGGAATTCAACCATACACGAAACACAGGTGTCGTGACAGGAATGATACAGAAGGCGTGTCCCTATTGATTGAAAAAGTAGAAACGAGTGGATTCGTAAGAATATGTGTGGCTGTGACGATAAAGAGCGCGTCACCTGAAAAATTCGCTAGAAGCTCGAAAGATCGAATGGTGTAGATGTTTTTATCGTCACGCCAAAGAGTTTTCGCTGATGTGGATCATGATCGTGCATTAAATCAAACGAACTGTGACCCAGTGCTTTTTCGATAAAAGTTTCCAGTTCTGCTTTGCATGCATCAAAAGTCTCCACGGTGTTCGGTGCGAGTGCGCGGTCATTGATAAACAGTCCAAACTCATTCAGATTGAATTGGACTGCACCACCTTCGTACTCACTCTCCAACAGTAGACAGGCCTTGGCTGCGGCTCGTAACGCCTGATGAAACCGATCCGCATTACTTCCATCAATCGCCGCTTTGCGATTGTATCGCAATCCGTATCGATGGTTCGCGTTATCCAGATTGTAATCCGCTTCGTGGCCAATCAACATCACACCCGGACCCGCGGGGACATGGCGATAGTCAACCACGTCGATCAACAATTCATCCACCGCCTTCTTTTGAATCCAGCGGTGAAAAATTGGGATCAACAACGCAGGATCAATCGACGAATTGTCTGCTAAATAAATTTTCACATTAACGTGTTGTAATTCCATCTTTTACTCGTTGATCCCTTACTCGCAATTTTTGATCACTCTACCGGTTCCAGAAACAACTCCGGCTTCAGAAACAACACCGGTTTCGGGTGCCACTGGCGACTTACCCGCCAGAGCGATTATTCCGAGTTAGACCATCCGTGACTTACGCGTCATCCGTCAGATTTGACAATCCTTTCGCTCGCATCCGATTATAACAACTGTGCACCGCATCAATAAACAACTGAGCTTCCTCGATGGTCTGACGCGCCGACTCAGAGGTATAGGATGTATCGGCGTTTTTGTGAGCGTTGAATAAATAGTTTGCAAACTTCCCACCGGCAAAAGGGTCGAAGATCAATTTGGTATCGTAATATCTTTCCTGAAACTCTTCAATAATTTCGTCGGGATCATCTTCGGTCACGTCATCATATTGAATCTGCACCAGTGCCCTGGCTGATTTTAACATCGCCTGATAAGCATCCGACCCGGCTCTTTGTTCATCACTTGATTCGAGATAAATTTGAGCC
This sequence comes from uncultured bacterium, assembly GCA_965364865.1. Taxonomy (GTDB): domain Bacteria; phylum Planctomycetota; class Phycisphaerae; order UBA1845; family UBA1845; genus CBDTZI01. The sequence continues at coordinate 3,934 of CBDTZI010000278.1, forward strand.
TCAAACAACACACGCTCCGCGGCGGTCATCGTAAACTCGTAAGCGCTCACCACCTCGCCCGCGCACTCACCCTTGCCAATATCTCCGGTACTGTATACACGCGGATCAAACCAGTCGGAATAAAACGACGGATCATCGTCATGTCCCGGTGGGTTTTTCGTGAGTTCTTCAAGCACCTTGCGAATTTCAAGCTTGCCCACACGTTTGATGAAGTCCTGAAAAATTTCTTTTTCCTGTCGCTCGCGTAAATAATAATCCGTAATGCGATCCAGCGCATCGGGTATTCGTTTGGATGGGATCGCCACGATCGGCAAGCCAAACGAGCCGGCGTTGTTCTCCCATTGCCCTCCCAGAACCACCTGGAAATGGGGAACCTGATATCCATTGATAATGCGGCTCACCCCATAAAAGCCGATGTCGGCTGCGTGATGCTGGCTGCAGCTGTTAAAACAGCCGCTGATTTTTATGTGCAAATTTTGTAACGCCTGATCCATCTGAAAACTTTTCACTTCCAGCCGGGATCGTAGCTCAGAGGCCAACCCGCGCGACGAAGAGATACCCAGCTTGCAGGTGTCGGTTCCTGGACAGGCGACGATATCGAGAATGTTACACGCACCCGGCTCCGCCAGCCCCATATCATCCAACGCTTCGAAAATGGAATGAATCTGCGATTTGCTTACCCAACGAATGACGAAATTCTGCTCGACGGTGGTGCGAATCGTTCCGGTCGTATACTCACGGGTAATATCCGCCAACGAACGAGTTTGATCGGCGGTGATATCACCCAGCGGCAGCGCCACCGTCACCGTAACATATCCCTCTTGTCGCTGTTCGCGCAGATTGGTTTTTGACCAGCGTTGATATTTTTCACTGCCTTTAATCGTTGGAAATTCTCCGGGTGCATGTGACGGGGACTCGGTTTCCTTCGTCGCTTCTACCAGAAACTCTGTCCATCGCGGATCATGTTGAAGTTTTTTTCGCTCCGCCAACACCTCTTCCTTAAATTTATCGATGCCCCAGTTACGAATTAAAAATTTCATACGGGCTTTGTTGCGATTTCTCTTTTCGCCATTTTTGGCAAAAACCCGCGAGATCGCCTGAGCCATCGGAAGCACTTCGTCCAGTGGCAAAAATTCGTCGAACAGCTTGGCGGGATGGGGAACCGCTCCCAGACCGCCGCCCACCACAAAACGAAATCCCCTTTGCTTCTTACCATCGACTTCCCGTATTTCGGCTGTATACCCAAGATCGTGCATCGCGGTTAACCCGCACGAATGTTTTGCACAACCGCTAAACG
>CBDTZI010000279.1:0-5203 GCA_965364865.1 uncultured bacterium
ACGGTGCAATCCGGGCAAAACTTCTTTGGAATCCCATCTACCGGCGATGAAACACTGCCGTCGGATCGTTTCGCCATTAAGCTTCACTCTTACGGCGTTCGTTTTGAGGAATATCCGGGCGCTCCTTTGAACAATCAGGTGAACGTGTATCTGATTCCCGTTGGGGCTGACGTCATGCGGGCACCCATCTGTCCAGATGCTCCGATTCGCGAGTGGCATTTAATCGATCAGACCTTACCCATTCCGTTCCCGATCGGATTACCCGAGCTGGAAAACGCCGACTGGGTGCCGTGGGATTCGCTGGATGGCGGAGCGGCTGCACTGGTTCGACGAAGACTCATCCCGTCCGTAGCGGCCTGCGATTTCGGAGGTATTTGTGACACCAGCTTCAAACTGACGGGTCGGTCAGTATGGAATACGCAATGGCTACTGATTATTCCGGGTTCAGAATTGATGGGAGCGGACCCGGCTGCGGGGATTGACGTGTTGATCAATGGCCCGCTGGGTGAAGGCGGTATGAAAGATATTAAACTGTTATTCACCAGTTATGGTTATTCGGGTTGTACTTCGCCCAGCGCCAGCGAAGACGGTGCCGAGCTTGAATCCGAACAGAAATTTGACACCATGCAATTGGATAATTCCATCAGAACCATTGATGAAGCGATGAACCCATGAAAGATACACGAATGATGATTATGTTTGGACTACGACGATGGGACAGAATACCGTCTGTCAATCTGTTGGCTTTGTTCATGCTCGTGGCGGCGACGGCTCTGTTGTCTGCCGGAGTGCCGCAACCTGATGCTATTGTGTATGGCCAAATTCTGGTGAATGGATCGGTGGTCACTCAAAGCGATAACGTATCCGTGATCGCAAGAGTCAGCGGCGTTGCCAACCCTGTTGGGCAGTTTCGTATGGGGCAAAGTGCAACATCCAACGACCACTATGTTTTGCGGATTCGACTTGAATCTGCGGTCACGGGTGATCCCATTAACAACAATGCAGCTCGAGTAGGTCAAATTGCACGCATCTACGTCAAGATTGGCAACGGCGATGAAATTTTAGCACACGCCGTACCGATCGCAGAAATCGGGCAGTTGTTCAATGCGAATTTACAGGTATCTGTTTTGCCGGCCAACTGCGTGGCGGATTTGCAGGTCGATTTGAATGATTACAATTCGTTTAAGGGGTGTATGAGCGGCCCGGACAACCCGATGAATAAGGGGTGCGATTGTGCGGATGTTGATGGCGACAACGATATCGATCTCAGAGATTTCAGCTGGATGCAAAGAGGGTTTACCGGCACGCAGCCATAATTTCCTTTCTCGTGCTTTGTTAAACTACTGGACGTTCGGCGTATCCGATTGTTGGTGGCCCCGTTAAACGTATACAGCTCCAGACCACGACAGTTTGGTCGATCAGCGAGTCTGGCGCGGACAGTCCTGGACTCGATTTCGCTAATCCGTGGATCGATCGAAAAAGCAACACTTCAGCAAAACCATCGTTATTAGGGATGAAAATACCGTTTGGCGCTGTGGCTTGCCGTATTGATCACCCATCACAGTAGCTTATAAACTGATGCCTGTTTGCTTCGTCATTTGCATCAATCTCTGGAAGTGACCCGGGAACACCCACACCTGGACAATGTCAGATCACCTCATACTCTGGAAGCGAAGGTGTTCATGGTCGTCACAATCTGGAAATCGTATTTTCCTGTTACTTGGATATAATGTCCGTTATGATCTGCCTGGAAATTGATGATTTTAAACGTTTGCAAAGTGGTACCCTTGATGACAATAGTCGAGTCGCCGCTACGACCCATCTCAGCAGCTGTGAAAAATGTCGTTCGGCCTATCTTGATTATTCAAAAGATCATCAAAGTTCAGATGAATCAGGTCCGCCAGATCATTCATTCTCACCTCTTCCAGATGATTTGAAGATTCAACCAGAGTCCAGCTCAATAGACGAGACCCTGGATACCATCAACCTGAAGCCGACACCGAAACCGTCTCCCACTCCGCAATCTGCATCGGTCGATGAGACGGTCGCATCAGAACAGGGTAGTCAAAAGGTGAAAGATGTAGGCGACGTTGAGGATTCTGAATACACCATACGCCCCAGCGAATCATCCAAGGCGAAAGAGTCAAAGAAAACACCCACGATTTCAGGCTACATCATCAATGGTGTGCTGGGACAGGGCGGCATGGGGATTGTTTATGAAGCTGTACAGACTAAATTGAATCGAGCGATCGCCTTGAAGGTTTTGCCCGCCATGGTGGGTGACGCGAACCCGGCAGCGGTCAAGCGGTTTCGACGTGAAGCGACCGCCGCGGCCCGGTTGCATCACACCAATATAATTCCCGTCTATGATTTTGGAGAATCTGAAGACGCGTATTATTACGCGATGGAAATGATCGTTGGACTTCCACTGGATATGATTATATCCAATTTTAGCGACAAAATTAGCAATAACCCTACCACATTTGAGTTAGGCCAGATTTTAGATGACTTTCGATTGAGTATCCCTTCCATCACGAGTTCATCGGCAAATCGGGATGTCACAAAATCATCTCTGATTGATATTGATACCACGACTAAAATTGGACGTGGCAGCAAGTATTTTCAACAGATCGCAAGATGGATACGGGATACCGCAGACGCCTTGCATTACGCCCATGACCAGGGCGTGATTCACCGAGACATCAAGCCGGCGAATTTGATCCTCTCTAATGATGGTCGTGTGATGATTGCGGATTTTGGTCTTGCAAAAACGACGGACGAAGCGTCGATGACGATTACGGGTTCCATGCTCGGAACGTTGCGATACGCCAGCCCGGAACAGGCGTTGGCCCGGCGGGTGCCCATTGATCATCGAACCGATATTTATTCGCTCGGGGCCACCATGTATGAGCTGTTGTGCTTTGAACCTGCTTTTCCCGGTACAGAACATCAAGAAGTCTTAAGTGCGATCATCAGCGGTAATCCGATCTTGCCTCGCAAACACAACCGCCATATCCCTGCCGAACTCGAAACCATTTGTTTAAAGTGTTTGGAGAAATCTCCGGACGCTCGATATTTAACCGCCCGTGATCTTGCGGACGACCTGAAAAGATATGTCAGCGACATTCCGATCGTCGCCAAACGTCCCAGCGTGACTCGACGTGTCATCAAATTTGTGAAACGGCATAAGGCTCCCGTCATTGGTGTGACGGCTACGATTCTGGTGTTGTCGTTAACCCTCTTACTGCAACACGAGAGCAAAATAAGCAGACGAGCACAAATCGCATCGAGGCACGATAGTGCGATGGCTTTGGTGATGGTGAATAAGTGGAAGCAGGCGGAAAGCGAATTGCAATCCGCGTTGTCCATTGATGGCAACCATATTCAATCCTTGCTGACGTTGGCATGGCTTAAGCTTGAGTATTACAAGGCGTTACCCGATAGAGCGACACGTCAATGCCTGGAAGACGCAGTTAACGTATGTAAGCAAATCCTTCGCATAGACTCCAGCAGTATTAAAGCCCTGGGATATTTAGGGATTGCACTGCGCAGACTCGAACGATATCCCGAAGCCATTGAAACCCTCAACAAAGCGCTGAAATTAGAGCCCAACGCCTATCATTCCTGGTCCAATCTTGGATCCCTCTATGCCGTAACCGGTGACCTGATCAAAGCAGAGGAATGCCTGAACAAAGGGGCTGAATTTGCCGGCTTGGCGAAAGATCGTTGGCATGCCGCGGTGTGGCGTAATCTTGCTTCGCTGGAATCCTTGAATAAGCCAGATCAAGCGCATCGGCATATTGACAAGGCACTGGAATGCGATTCTTCGGACATACTTACATGGGTCATACGCGCACGCATTGTCTTATCCACAGGTGAGAAGCAGGACTATATGGATGCGCAAGACGACCTGAAACATGCCGATCGTATTGCCGTGTTCAAAGATGCCAAGGTCAAGCGTATGTTGGCGATAGCCTATTTATTTTCAGGCGAGTATGAAAATGCGATCGAACAATCATTACTCGCGTTAGAACTTGGCGATATCCCAGCCATCAATCATCTGGTCCTTGCCGCCTGTATGAAGAAATTAGCTCGGACGGAGGAGACGAATCACCATCTACTCAAAGCCGAGTCCCTGTGGCCTGAAGATCTCCGTCACCCCGGAGGATTCATGGTCTATGCCGGAGCTGGCGACCTGTGGATTGAATCTGCTCACGAGTGGTTGCGTATTTTACGTATGACGACCGAAAACCAAACCAATCCATAAATATATTACTGAAGATCGTTGCAGAATCTCGACCATTTCAATGGCCATATTGCCTAGTTTGGACATTTCTCAAACACCTCATGGGATCCGGTGACACCGAGGGTGTAGCCATGCTCTACAATTCGATTTATTGACAATTTGAAAGCCGCAAAGTTGCACTCCAAGTAAGTCGGTTCATCAGTATTTAGTTCCGATAAGTACCAAAATTTACTCTGTATTCGTGAATAAAATTGAATTTGTCAGGCCAAGCCGACGTGAGATTATCTCCCAAGTCAGGATCAAGTTCAAAAATGGCGAATTAGGCTGGAAAATGCGGTAATAGCGTCGAATTTCAGCTGTTTTTCTGAGTTACGTATAGCAGCAAAAAATCCAGCAAAACTTAAAAAATGATTGACCCGCAGGATGGGAATAGAGTACCATGGCATTCTACGGTGGCCTCGGGCTGGGGTGATCGTATTCCGGGTGATCTGGAATATTTTTGGTGTACTATGTAGGGAAGGAAGCAGCGATGAATTCAGATGCGCACCCACTGGATAAAATAGGGGGTCTCCGTTTACCATTTTCACTTTGGTCCATATGTATACTTATGGCTATAACCTTAGCGATATCACCGCGTACCGTTAGCGCGCAATGTGATCTTGTAGATCCCGGTAACGGCAATACCTGTATGAACGATATTACCAGTTGTAACCTCTTAAACGGTTGCACCGCCAACGATGTTTTCCTCGCCATTTACAATGTCGTGGGAACCTGTAACGGCGGACTGGAAGACGGACTGCCCTGTGTCGTTGGAGCGCTCAGTTCTTCCTGTGTTTCAAATGGTGGAACTTGTGTTTCCAACTTGATTCAATGTACCATAGGTGAAATGATTACCGTTTCTCTGCAGGCCGAGATGGTCGCCCAAGCCGCAGAACGGTGGGATATTGGCTTGTACGT
>CBDTZI010000280.1:0-5202 GCA_965364865.1 uncultured bacterium
AGTAGCCGGTGCCCGTGATCAGGAAATCTTTACGGCCGACGCCATCGACCGGATTTTTGATGTGTCTCGCGGCCTGCCGCGAATTATCAATACCATTTGCGACAACACGCTGCTCAGTGGATATTCGTCAGAGCGTAAGGTGATCGACGGAGACTATGTAGAGTCGGTTGTGCAGCAGATGATGCTCGTGGGAAAATATGAACAACAGACCATGCAGTATCCACAGGCGAGTTACTCGCCGTCGTCAACACTAAAAAATCCGCGCGAAACCGCTGCGTTCATTCCCGCGTCAGCTCCGCTCCAGCCGGCGACAGGGTCATCGCCGATTACGCCAACGACGTCACAAGCTCGTCACCCGGCGATCGAATCGTTGGCTAGCCGTGTCAAACAAATCCAAGCACAGTTGAATGCGAGTTTGACGGGAGAGTCCGGCCAAGTGTCCTCGCTGGACGAAAAAACGAAAAGCGTCGCCGATCAGGGTATGACGTTTAAGCAGACCTTGATGTCCAATCCGGATGAAGTGTATCATCGTCTGTCTCTGTTGGAGCGTAAATATCACGCGACCACCTCCGCCGTAGCCGACGCACGTTCCATGCATACTTCTCTGGAACCGCTTTTGCGAGATGCACAGACTATCGTGCATCAGGCAACGACCACTGTCGCCGAGTTGAAAAAACGTGACGAACAGTTGCGCAAAACTTCGGGGTCCGCCGACGGCACCATTCAGGAATTGAAAAACCTGCTGGATCGATATGAGTTAGCCACTGCCCGAAGCAAACGAGATGGTCGAAACGCTCAGGAAATTTATGATCGCCTTGTCTCTCAAGCCCAAAGATCACAAACCATCATGGATGATTTGAGGCAAATCTATAACCGTACCGTCACCCCTGTATCTTAAAAGCGGCCAATCAACCCCTGCATAACAACGCACCATTCATCAAGTGAAAGGGTGCCGGTCCACCCATCCGAGCGGCCACCTCGCAGTGAAAACCGGCCTGGACGACATTCAGCCATGGATCGATGCGTAGACTATCCCCATTGCAAATCTTCTGTATAATGCCAACTTATTGACGTGATCAGACGTGATCATCTAAGGGTGTAAGTCGAATACTGGCCAATATGAGGATTTGTGGATGTTTCGATACAAGCATGTACGTTTGGAAGGCTATGGATACGTTCTTCCTGAAGAGGTCGTGACTTCCGCCCAGATCGAACAGGAACTTTCGCCGATTTATGAACGATTCGGACTTCACGAAGGTCGACTGGAATTGATGTCCGGTATTCGTGAACGTCGATTCTGGGAAGAAAACACGCTTCCCAGTGACGCCAGCACCCGAGCGGGGCGACACGCATTGGAAGTTTCCAATGTCCAACCCGACGATATCGATTGCCTCTTGCACACCTCCGTTTCCCGCGATTTTTTAGAGCCGGCGACCGCCTCGGTTGTACACGACAATCTCAAACTTCCCGCGAAATCCATTATGTATGACATCTCCAACGCTTGTCTGGGATTTTTGAACGGCATCGTGTCGTTAGGGAATATGATCGAGCTGGGCCAGGTCAAGCGAGGCCTGATCGTTGCGGGCGAATCCAGCCGACAACTCGTTCGTACGACTATCGATCAGTTACTCAAAAAACGAAACCTGACACGAAGAGATTTGAAAAACGCGTTTGCCTCACTCACGATCGGCTCGGGCGCGGTGGCGCTGGTGCTCGCTCATGATGGGGTTACACAATCCAACCACCAACTGCTGGGTGGTGTCATTCGTACCGCGACCCAGCATAACCATCTTTGTCGCGGTAGTGCGGACACCGGTTTTGAATCCGATGCCCCCATCAGCATGCACACCGACTCAGAGATGTTGTTGGAAAACGGATGTGCATTAGCCGCTGAAACCTGGCAGGAATTTAAGAAAGTCATGCAGTGGGAGCAGAAGGATATTGACCGAGCCTATTGTCATCAAGTGGGCGAGGTCCATCGTGATCGCATGATGGAAGCGACTGGTCTTGATCCCGCCAGAGATTTTTCAACCTACCCCTTTCTGGGAAATACCGGGTCCGCCGCTTTGCCATTAACCATGGCGATGGGATTGGAGCGCGACCCGCCCTTACCGGGAGAACACATCGCCATGTTGGGGATCGGGAGCGGATTAAGCAGCGTGATGCTCGGTACGCGCTGGTCATGATCTCATCATGTCCAAAAAACGAACCAATCTTGAAGATGTCGGCGATGTTTCATCCACAAAGGTGAAGCCCAAAAAGAGTGGTATACGTACGCGTAAATCCTCGAAATCGACTCTTCCCGAACCTCGAAAACCTCAACCCGCACCGCGTATGCAACGGCTGGCACCGATCCGTCATCTTTATCCGTTTGATTCGTATCTAGCCGATATGGGTGGCCCGAAGATGCATTACCTTGATGAGGGCAAAGGTGAGCCTATCGTGATGGTGCATGGCAATCCGACCTGGTCGTTTTATTTCCGAAATCTGGTGGGTCCGTTGCGCGATCATTATCGACTCATCGTGCCGGATCATATTGGCTGCGGTCTATCCGAAAAGCCGAGAATTTATTCTTATACACTATCCAAACACATCGACAATCTTTCGCGGCTCATCGACCAGCTCGGCTTGAAGAAGGTAACGCTTGCGGTCCATGACTGGGGCGGTGCGATCGGGATGGGCTGGGCGCAGCGATATCCCGACCGCGTGAAACGCATCATGGTGTTCAATACCGCTGCCTTTGTGGGGGGTCCCATGCCTCGACGCATCCAGATTTGTCGTTGGCCGGTGTTGGGGGATTTGGCGGTTCGCGGATTAAACGGATTCGTGAAAACCTCATTTTTTATGGGGACCGGGCATCGCGAAAGATTTACGCGTGATGTACGCAAGGGATATCTGTTGCCGTATCGTAACTACGCTTCTCGAATCGCAATTCAGCATTTTATTCGTGACATACCTATGATACCTACGGACCCCAGCTATTCCGTCTTGCAGGAGATCGGAAATTCGTTGGATCAGTTCCGTGATCGACCGATGGCGATTTGCTGGGGGATGAAGGATTTTTGCTTCAACGAGTATTTTTTGAACGAATGGATCGAGCGTTTCCCGGACGCCGAGGTACATCGCTTTGGTGACGCGGGTCATTATGTGGTAGAAGACGCACACGAACGAATCATCCCCATTATCAAAAAATTGATGAATTCGTAACAAACCTGGGACACTTATGCGCAAAACCACATCCTCCACTTTTATTTTATATTCATCAGCTTGATCTTACATGGTTCTGTTGGAATAATATCCCAGCACAAAGTGTTTCCCTTGGGTAGGGCTCGGAGGTGGATGAATGAGATTTTCTAATCATGTACGAATGATTGTACCCTTTCTAATGATTCTCTCTGTCAATCTTCAGGCCGAAACTGATCCTCCTGTCTTCATTCTCCAATGGGGTTCTAGCGGATCGGGTGATGGTCAATTCTCAGATCCACATGGAATTGTCGTCGATCTCGATGGTAATGTGATTGTTGTTGACACACGCAATAATCGTATCCAAAAATTTTCACAGGATGGTCAGTTTCTTTTAAAGTGGGGTACGCTTGGTACTGATCCGGGACAGTTTGATCATCCTCATGGCGTTGGCCTGGGTCCATCAGGCAATATCTTTATCTCGGAGACGGGAAACAATCGAGTTCAGAAGTTTACAACGGAGGGTGTTTTTTTAACGTCCTGGGGTTCTTTGGGAGATGGGGATGGACAGTTTCGTCATAACCATGGACTTGCGGTTGATGGCAACGGAAATGTTTTCGTCGCAGACCGGGATCAAAATCGCGTGCAGAAGTTTACCAGCGACGGAACTTTCGTGATGGCATGGGGAACGACCGGCACGGGAGATGGACAATTCACGGGAACCAATGGAGTGGCTGTTGATTCTGAGGGCAACGTGTTTGTGGGGGACAGTAGTCCTCGCATCCAGAAGTTTACGAACGACGGGTTGTTCATTTTATCTTGGGGGGCGTCGGGGACGGGAGATGGAGAATTCGATTTTCCACGCGGCCTGTCGATAGATCCCTCTGATCATTTATATGTTGTCGATCGAAATCTGCATCGCATGCAATGGTTTACGGGTGCTGGAGAATTTTTGACGAAATGGGGATCGCCCGGTACGGGGGAAGGTGAGTTTAATTTACCCTACGCAATAAGGGCCCATACCAGTCAATACGTCTATGTGGCCGACTCCAGTAATCATCGTATACAAAAATTCCGTACGATGAATAATAATATACCAACCCTCAACGCGTGGGGTGTGTTAATCGTTGTTATTCTGTTGATGATCGTGGGGACGCTTGTGCTATATCAATCGACCGGTAAAGTTGACCCCGGAATTTTATACCGTTCCCACGCATCGAGAACAACATCGTTTTGATTTGACCACACAAACTGGTTCCATTTCAACACCCGATGCACCAATAACGCCACCAATTCATTCTCATTCAATGTAGCAAATTTTTCTTCCGGGATCAACGCTTCAACGCAAATCGGTTCAACTTTAGCGTCGGAGATTTTACGGTCCACTTTTTTCAAGTTGATTCCGATGCCCGTGATCAACGCCTCAACGGACTGTTGTTTCATGACGGTTTCCGTCAAAATCCCTCCGAGTTTGCAGCCGCTGACATACAAATCATTCACCGGCTTGAGTTGCACTTCGATCCCCATCATTTCCCGCAGCACCTCGACACACGCTACGCCGGCAGCCAGTGTAAACGCTGTGGTGGAAGGGTTTTGATGATCCCGGGGGATGTCCACTACCGAGAGATAAATTCCCGAATCCCTGGGTGAAACCCAACAGCAACCTCGCTGTCCCTTACCCGCGGATTGTTCACGCGCGACAACAAAATCGCTTTGGCAGATGGCGCCCTCGCGGATAAGGCGCTTGGCCTGCTCGTTGGTCGAATCGATAATGTCGAAATGAAATCCCTGCATCTTATTGATTCGCTATGATTCCGATTTCATCCAGGACGGATTTCGCTTTTCCAAAAACGCCTTCAACCCTTCCTGGCCTTCCGCGGATACGCGTAACTCCGAAATTCGTTTCGTGGTTAACGCCTGAACCTCATCCCACGGTGTTCCCGCAACATCAGACAGCACTCGCTTGCACGCTGCCACCGCGTCCGGCCAGCTAGTTGCCGCCTTGCGTGGACGCGGAGC
>CBDTZI010000281.1:0-5194 GCA_965364865.1 uncultured bacterium
TGTGACATCTCGAATAGTTCTTCGCGCAAGGCGGGTAAGAAACGTTTGATGCGCAGGTTGTATCGCTGGGGTTTGGGGTTCGGGAAGATTTTCAACCTCAGCAGAAAAACCCATCGAAACCAAAACCATCAGCATGAACAGGCCTCGAACCATAAAGATGCGAGGGCTTGAATAATCATACGCGAGTTTGTGTCTCATAAAGCCGATCATTATAGTATTGATATCGTACTCTCTCAAACATTAGAATAATATGGATACCCTGGTGGCCAAAGAGGACTCGACGCAACACATAAACGAATCGGAAATCGATTTTGTCGGCCCGATGGTCAACGCGGCTGTGGAAATTACACGCACCGTCTCAGCTCAGGCGCTGATCGCCTACGTTAACGCCATCGAAGACCTCGAACAACTTCAGAAATCGCTCGATCCAACGACCAATCTTATTCTGGTCTGTCAGGATGAGCAGGAAATGCAACAAGCCCAAAGCATTTCCGCAGACGCACTTTCCGTTCCCGCTTTTGATTTAACCCGAATGGGGCAGGTCAAAATGGCCACCCTGATCGCATTTTCTCAGCAATTATTGAAACCGGGCGATGTGTTTGTATTTCTCACCGGCGTGGTGGGCCACGGCATTGATACCGTGATGACCATGCGGGTCGGTCAGGAATATGAGCTTTTTCATTCGGTCGGACAGCCAAAACTGACAGAGCACATTCGACGCCCGGTATTCGAGCGAGTGCTGCGTCTCGCCTTGGAGTTGGCCCACGAAGGACGCGAAGGCAAGCCGGTAGGGGCGATCTTTGTTCTCGGTGACCACAAGGAGGTAGATAAATTTTGTGCCGAGGGTCGGATCAACCCCTTCAAGGGTTATGCGGAAAAAGAACGAAATATCCTCGACGAAATGATCGGTGAATCGGTCAAGGAAATCGCCAAACTGGATGGCGCTTTCATCGTCAAGGGCAATGGTGTGATCGTGGAGGCCTGTGCCGTGATTCGCGCCGCGATGACCGGAGACGCACTTCCGCAAGGTTGGGGCGCTCGTCAGATCGCAGCCGCGGCTATCACCGGTTGCACCAAATGTATTGCGATCACACTTTCCGAATCTACCGGTGCGGTACGGATCTGGCGACGCGGATCGCTGATCACCGAAATCGAACGCTCCGCCCGTCCGCTACTGGACGGGGCGATCCCACCAGCGGTGACATAACCTGACGCACATTTTTGTACATTTTCATACCGCTTAGTCATTCAAATCGCAATCGTCTTCAAATATACTGTCTTATTCGGCGAATACCCCTATGTCGAACCAGTGGCTATGGAACAGTGGTTGCGAGTCAGCTGGTGATTGTGAATCGAATTGTACAGGATAGCAGGATCACAAGGGCATTGTCGTGATCAAATGCGAGTGATAAACGAATGAGCGCAGAACCGGTAAACCTATCAGATACCTCGCCGTGGACCATAACCTGTCCTCGGTGTAGTCAAGCCATGCGTATAGCTCCAGAGCATTCGCGTGTCACGGTGGAATGTCCTCACTGTGAAACGCGTTTGGCACCGATGCCGGAGGCTCCAGCTGTTCCGCAGAATACAATACCGTCGCCCGTGGTTCCGCCGTCACCACCCCAGGCGGTTGCCTATATCTATCCACAACGACAAATGGTTTCAAAACGTAACAAGTGGGTAGCTGGTTTGTTGGGTGTTTTTCTGGGAGAGTTTGGAATACATCGTTTCTATCTCGGTTACACCGGGATGGGCATACTGCAAATCGTACTTACGATTATCACTTTTGGTATCGCAGGGGTGTGGGGATTTGTGGAAGGATTTCTTTGCTTCTTTGGTGCTATGCGTGACGTGGATGGTTTACCGTTACAGGATTAAGGTGTCACTTGCGGCTTGTCCGCCCGTATTAATTGTTCTAACATGCGCCGTGTAAAAACGTACCGAGGGTGCGGAATAGAATACACACGTCCAGTTCCATCGCCATGTGTTTCAAATAATACAAATCAAATTGCAGTTTGCGCTTGGCGTCTTCGATGGTCGAGCCATATCGAAAACTGATCTGCGCCCAGCCGGTTAAGCCGGGCTTGACCAGATGACGTTCATCGTAGTAGGGCAATTTATCTCGCAATGCTTCGACGATGTCCGGTCTTTCGGGACGCGGTCCGACGATCGACATTTGACCAATCAGAACGTTATACAATTGAGGGAGTTCATCAAGCCGCGATCTTCGCAGGAACCGGCCTACGCGTGTCACCCGCGGGTCGTTGGGTGAACTCCAGATGCTCTTGCCGTTTTCGGCATTGGTTCTCATCGTGCGGAACTTATACAGCTTAAAAACCTTGCCATTCTGTCCAACCCGTGTTTGCGAATAAAACGCGGGTCCGCGATCGCCGATTTTGATAGCCAGGGCAATAAGCGGCCAAAACGGAACAGACAAGAGAAGTCCAAAGCCCGAGGTCAACAGGTCGATCACTCTTTTTAATGTGGTGTGTTTGTCGCAATGCATTTTCAGGTCGGCAAAAAGGAACCAGTAGGGTGTAATCTCATCGACCAGAATTTGCCCGGTGGCTTTTTCATAAAAGATCGCTTCATTGGTGACACGACAACCGGCCTGTAACGCGGGAACGACCCACTCCATCACTTGCGAATCATCCGCCGCGTCTGCACCGACGACGATATCCGTTACACGATGCTTGGCGAGATGAGGAATTTGATCAACCACTCTTCCCAGGTGGTGTTCAGAATGCGAAACGTCAGAGGCGTTGTCGATCGAGCTGTAACCAATCAATCGATATTCGCTGAGCAGGCCGATGTCCTGCGCTTTTTTGAAGGAGTCGTATAGATTACGTGACCCGACGACAAGCAGGCCACGATGTACCGTTTTGATGGTATATAAAGCGATGAGCCGCACAAGGGCACCAGAAAAGAAGAACATCGCCATGGAAAGCCCTGCCATTCGCCGGCTGACCGTTGAATACATGATGACGTAGATGATCGCGTACGACAAAATGGTTGCCGTTGACGCTGTCAGCATCATACGGGTAAGAATTCGCGAACGGCTCATCAACGTTTCGCGTTCATACAATCCAAACACCAGACTCGAAATAATGACCGTAAACGAAAAAATAACCAGGGTCTGCCACAGCAGGATGTGTGGTGTCACCAACAACTCGTAAGGCGGGAAGACGTTATGCGCGGTGTTAATGCAGAACACCAACACGGCAAGGTCAATGAGTAGCCAGGTGGAAGAGGGCATCCCCAGAAAGGACTGACCCAAAAAACGCACGCCCCGATTGCAGAATGAGCCGATCGAGAGTCGTTTTTTCACTGGATGGGGCTTGCTGATGGTGGTTGCAGCTGTGGAAAGTATGGGTCCTGGCGATGAACTGGCTAATGCGTCTGCACTCATATCATGAAAATCCTTAATCAAACCTGATAATGCATCGGAAAGTGGACCCCTTCGGGTGAGTTATCGGCATGGGTTTGAGGGTCCAAATGTGCCGTGAAAGGCCGATAACGTGGTGATTTCAAATAATTTCACTCGAGACCTGTTTTTTTTGGACCAGTGACTCAGCGAGTTACCCGATAGGTAGACCGATAAGCACAACTTGAATGCGGCGGTTGGTTGCATCTGAATGTACGGTTGGAGTAAACGAATATGAATTCCGGATCAATGGTGAAATGGGCGAGCATTTTGGCGATGGCCCTGATCAACGTATCGTGTTGTTGTCCCGAAGGCGAAGGGGTGATCAAGGTCACTTCAAAGGCACCCATCGACTGGTATTTCATCTCGACCGAACCGGTGGACCCGTTATTCAACGCCTATCAATTACAAATCGTTCCACCGACGCGAGGATTGTTTCCCGCCAGTGTCGGGATCACCCGAATCGAATCAGAAGTCATCGATGAGTCAGTGGATTTAATTCGGCCATTGATCTTTACGAATCCGCGTAATGAGTATTTGAGATGGAACTCCGCTTTTGATGACCTGATGGCTGTCAGCGAAGTCTTCCCGGTTACGCAATTTGATATGGGTGGTGAAAACGCCTACCTCGAAAATGTGTTGGGTGCGTTTCGGGGATTGGGGGCTAAGTTAGGTTTGGTCTACGCGGTGAATGAATTTGACGATCTGGAAACCGAGATCATTGGTGCATTATACGATACGGATTCGTCCAGGCCCATCGCTCATTTCCACGCCCACGCAGTCTCTGTTTTCCCAGAGGAAAATCAGAAAGACGAACCTCCAAATTTGTGGGAAACGGATTCAACCGCGATTGCCCGCCAGCGATTTGAGTCGCTGGTCTATACCTGTTTTCTCGAATTGATTGAGCATGATGAACGCACGGAACCCAACGCGCCTCCGGGTTGGAAACCGGTGGCGCCCGCACGACGAGTCAAGTGGCCACCTGTGATGGGTTCGAGTCAACGTTAAAACTTATTGAGGATACAAAAGTCCACCTCAGACTTTCGTTCTATCGTGTTGGTGTAGTTCATGAGCTCAAACGATTCACATCATTCCGCTGCTGGGTTTATGCTTCGTAACTATGTCGAACTGCTCACCTTGGTCGCGATACTTTTTGTCATGCAAACAGGGCTTGTCCCCTACGACTTTATGACTGGCGTGGGAGCGGGTGTGTTGGGTGATTTTTTCGATACCCAAACCTACGATCTGCGAATTCCGGATATCATCAGCAATATTTTCCTCTATCTACCCATGGCTGCGATGCTGCACTGGACTCTGGTGCGGCGGATTCGTAGCGGATTGGTTTCAGCGGTTATTGCAATCATCGTCTGTGCCCTGATCAGCGGTGGGATCGAATTTGTGCAGTCCTATTCGCCCATACGAATCTCTTCTTTGATCGATCTGGTGAGTAATATTCTCGGGGCGGTAATCGGCGTGCTCTTATCGTGGGTGGCGCAGTGGCTGATTCCAAAGTTTGTCGAGTCGGCGATTCGTGAATGTCAGATTCGCCCGAGACTGGTGTTGTTGATCACATACAGTTTTTCGTTGGTTGTGATTGCGACCATTCCTTATTCTTTTTCGTTTGATGTATCCCGGCTGAAACAATGTGTGAAGTCGACCAACTTCACCCCGTTCAAAATTTCTGCGACCGATGCGAATACATCTGACCCCAAAGTCGTTGAGGGTTCGCGGCGGGAACAATTATTGATTCGCTGGCACGTCCTGAAAACC
>CBDTZI010000282.1:0-5181 GCA_965364865.1 uncultured bacterium
GAACCTGGAACGTATGTTTGCAACTGGAGCGGGCATCTGCTCAGGGTACCCGAAGATGCGGTAAGCCAGGGACGATCACCGTTGATCGACATCCGAGGGCGCGATACTTTGTTCACGACGAAAATTAGCGAAGACCCCTATATGACTCTTACCAAAGCAAGACTTAATGCTGCTGACCACGATGTACCAGTCAATTTTTAATCAACTTCAGGAAAGAATGTAACCCCCGGGTCGCGTGGTGAACGGTCAGAAGGGCGGAACTGTGGGGTGGTTCCGCCTGATTTTATCTTTCTGAATAATCACGGCTATATCGAGAAGGTAAGTCCGTCGTAGGCGAGTTCCATCCCATCGGGCAATTCCTGGTTTATGGGTTCGTGCATGATCTGGTGGGCGATGTGCGTGAAGAAAGTTCGTTTGGCTCCGATGATTTTTGACATTTCGATCGCCTGTTCGAGATTGAAATGGGCCGGGTGGGGAGAAATGCGCAAAGCGTCAAGCACGAGCACGTCCAATCCTTTCAGCAATTCCACAGAACTTGGCGGTATTTCGCTACAATCCGTGCAGTAAGCAAACTTACCAAAACGAAATCCCAGCACAGGTAGTTTTCCGTGAATGACCGGGATGGGGATGATGTTTTTTTGTTCAATCGTGAATGGCTTATCATCGATCTCATGAAGTTTCAGCTGGGGCCTGCTGTGCGGTGAGTCATGGGCCGCTTCAAACGCGTAGAGATACATCCGCTTGATGTTTTCCAGTGTACGCGCCGAACCATAACACGGAGTGGGCTTTTTCATCAGCCAATTGAATCTGCGCAGGTCGTCCATGCCGGTGACATGATCCGCGTGATGATGGGTAAACAGTACCGCGTCCACCGCGTTGATCTTGTTCGCCAGGCATTGAAGCCGCAACTCGGGAGCGGTGTCCACGAGTATTCGTAATTCTCCCATACGTACGAAGATGCTGGTGCGGGACCGTTTGTCGCGTGGGTCGTCGGAAGTGCAGATCGGACAGTCGCATCCGATCATGGGAATGCCATGAGAAGTGCCGCTGCCGAGAATCGTGACTTCAACCTTGTCGCTTTCATTCATGCGGAGAACCCGGATCTACTTCAGGAGTACAATCAATACACCATGATCTTAGCACACACACAACATCGCGGCTACATCGATAAACATTGTAAAGCAGCGGCTGTTCGTTGACTGGTTGATCTCGTCCTGATAGGGTTCCTTGGCTGTGAAACAGGATTGAGTAGAGTTGATTATTGGTTGATGAAAACGCCGATGTTGGAATTCCGATCGACAACCATTTCTATTTGTATCATCACGGTGTGGTGTATGCCGCTGGGTTGCACGACCCCCGCGGTGGAGCCGAATACCTCTGTCGCCCAGGCGTGGGGAGATCGCGATCAACTACGAAACAATACCGAAACGAAGTATGAGCCGATCCGACATTCGTTGTCTGTGGGTTCTACGGGTACGCGTAACACAGGCCATGACAATGTAATCGCCTCGGTCAATGGCCAATCCATTCCTAAAAGTAAACTCGTTGATGTCATCGTACGATCTTACGGTTTGAATGTGTTGGATCATCTGATCGGATTACAGGCGGCGAAAGATCACGCCCAGAAGATTGGCTTGTCCATCGACGCGAAGGACGTTGATTTTGAATTTGAGCTTGCCTTGCATCGATTAACCAATCCGCTATCGGCGGTGACGCCGAGAATGTTGGACCGCAAGGCGGCTGAGTTAATCCTGGATTCGGTGCTCGTTCAGCGAAACATGTCTCGCGATGAATTGATGATCATTCTTCGGCGGAACGCCTACTTGCGAAAAATGGTTCGATCGAAACAGCAATTTACGCAGCAGCAAATCCAGGAGGAATATAACAACGCGTACGGAGCTCGTGTCGAGGTTCGCCACATTCAATTGGCGACCCTTGCGAATGTCACCCGCGTGAAGGATCAATTACGTGAAGGTGTTTCCTTTGCCGAACTGGCAGCGAAGTATAGCGCCAACCAGGCTTCCGCGAGAGACGGGGGTCTGCTAGAGCCTTTTTCGCAAAGCGACGACCGCCTGCCGGATTTATTTAGAGCGACCGCTTTTTCCCTCCTTGTCGGCGAAGTGTCCGACGCGATTCGTATCGGCGAGTGGGTTCATTTGATTCGCCTTGAAAAATCGATCCCAGTAGAGGATCGCAACATTCAGGAAGTTCACGCCGAACTGGAAAAGCGTTTGCGGGATCGGCTGACCGAGCCGGCGATGTTCAATCTGTTTGAAAATCTCTACAAGGGGGCTAACATAGAAATCTATGATCCTGCGCTTCGAGAAGCGTTTGAAAAGCGACATTCGTTTAGCGCGCAAACACGCACACAGGCACAATTGAACACGGATGAATGAAATGGAGTACGAAAAGTGACCAGCAACAATCGTTTTTCGTCGATCTTGATGTTTGGATGTCCCGGGTCGGGTAAAGGTACGCAAGGGGTGGTCGTCGGGCAGATGGCCAATCTTGTACATCTGGCGATGGGAGATATCTTTCGCGGTCTGGATAAGCAGTCAGATATTGGTCAGGAATTTTTATCTTATTCCACAAAAGGACAGCTGGTGCCGGACGAACTGACCATTCGAGTTTTTCGTCATCACGTCGATCAGAAAATTCAGGAAGGTATCATCAAGCCCGATTATCATACGTTGATTCTGGACGGCATTCCTCGAACGGTGATGCAGGTCGATTTGTTGAAAGACGTGATTGAGGTGAATCGGATCATTCATCTGGTGATGGAGGATCGCGAAGCGTTAATCAAACGATTGATGGCCCGGGCGAGTAAATCCGGCCGGCCGGACGACGCGGATCGCAGTGTGATTGAAAATCGAATTGCGGTATATGAAAAAGAAACCTTTCCGGTTCTCGACGCGTACGACAAACAGCTCATCCGTACTGTAAACGCGGATCAACATCCACTGGTGGTGCTCAAGGATGTCGCCGATAGCCTGGTCGAAGTGGTTTCGAGTAAGATTTAACACTGTGGATGCATGAGATTGAACTCGGGATCATGATGACGAATGCTGCGCAACCGAATGCATCGGCTACACTACAGGAAATGTTGCGCGCTTTCGCAACTCAATTCGATCGCCAGTTTGAACTTCTACTTAAACCCACCGGCGATGTTCCGCAGGAATTGATCGACGCGGTTTGTTATTCCGCGTTGGCACCGGGTAAACGCATCCGACCCTTTCTGGTGGTTCGATGCTGTGAGCTGGTCGGGGGTCATCGCGATGACGCGTGGTCGGTGGCGGCTGCGGTAGAATGTATACACGCATTCAGTTTGATTCACGACGACCTGCCTGCAATGGATGACGACGATTTACGTCGCGGCCAACCAACCTGTCATAAAAAATTCGACGAAGCGACGGCGATCCTCGCGGGTGACGCCCTGGTGGTTTATGCGTTTGAGTTGATTGCCCGGCAAGTGATAGATCCTGCGAAGGCCAATCGAATGGTGTTGGAACTGGCTCAGGCCACGGGTGGATCGGGCATGATTGGTGGCCAGGCTGCGGATATTTTGAGTGAATCCAAGCCCACCTCTGCGGAACTGGTTCGATACATTCATCTACGGAAAACAGCCAGTCTTTTTGCGGTAGCCTGTAAATTGGGTGCGATGGTGGGCGGCGGAGATATAAAATCGGTGGATGATCTGGGTCGTTACGGACTTCGATTGGGTCTTTTATTCCAGATGGCCGATGATTTATTGGACGTCACGGCGTCAACATCGCAAATGGGCAAGCCGGTCGGACAGGATGAACAAGCGCGGAAACAGACCTATCCGCGATGTATAGGGATCGAACAAAGTCGCGAGGCGTTGCAGCAGGAGTTGTTGGGTGCGCTGGAAGAGTTACGTTCCTTTGGCGATCAAGCGAACGATGTAAGAGAATTGGCCCGGTTCATAGCTGATCGAAATTATTGAAAATATTGAAAATAACAAAAAAGTTCGTCTTCGTGTAAGATGAAAGCGTATAAGAGATGCTCCCGGGATGTGCATCGTGCGATGGTTTGGGGTGTTGTAGTGATATTGAAGGATTGGTAGATGAGCTTGCTGGACAAAATCCATTCACCGGCGGATGTCAAAGCCTTACCCTTGGACCAACTGTCCGAGTTGGCGGAAGATGTGCGTCGGCGAATTCTGGAGGTGGTGGGTCGTGGGGGTGGACATCTCACTAGTAATCTTGGCGTCACCGAACTGACCATTGCCCTGCATCGTGTGTTTGATTTCAAACAGGATCGACTGTTGTGGGATGTGGGTCATCAATGTTATCCACATAAACTTTTGACCGGTCGCCATCAGCGATTTGATACCCTTCGCAAGGAAGGTGGAATCAGCGGCTTTCCCGATATCGCGGAGAGTGAATACGATTTGTTTAACGTGGGCCACGCAGGCACTTCGATTCCTACGGCCATAGGTATGGCTCGTGCAGATCAACTGGTGGGGCGTAATGCTTCCACCGTGGCAGTGGTGGGCGACGCGAGTATTGTCAACGGTGTAGCCTTTGAAGGATTGAATCAGGTCGGCACACTCAAACGACAATTTCTTGTCGTGCTCAATGATAACGAATGGGGTATTTCTCCCACGCAGGGCGGTTTCGCAGAGTACCTGGCCAAGTTTCGTGCCAGTGATTTTTACGAAGACATGAAAGCCCGCACCAAACGATTGCTTCCAAAGCTGCCGCTGTTGGGTAAGCCGGTGTTCGATATGATCGCTCATCTGAAAGAGGGGATCAAAGCGACGGTTTCACCCGGGCAGGTGTTTGAGGCGCTGGGCTTACAATATGTCGGTCCGGTGGATGGGCATGACATCAAACATCTTGTTGAAATTCTGGAAGTCTTAAAAAATGCGAATCATCCGGTACTGTTGCATGTACACACCGTAAAAGGTAAGGGATGCGATTGGGCCAAGGCAGATCCGGGAAAATACCATAGCCCCAAACCGTTCACGGTGGAAGGTGGAAAAGTCACCGTCAAAAGTGGAAGCGGTAAGAGTTGGACGACGGCTTTTGTGCAGACGTTGTCACAATTGGCTGAAAAAAATGAGCGTATTTACGCGATGACGGCGGGCATGCCGGATGGAACGGGATTGAACCTGTTTCAGGAGCAATACCCCGATCGCTGTCGTGATATTGGCATCGC
>CBDTZI010000283.1:0-5132 GCA_965364865.1 uncultured bacterium
ATGATGAGTAAGCCGTCGTCGGATAAAAAGAAAGCCGCGAAACGAAAACGTAAGAAAAAGAAAACCGTAAATTCGAAACGGACCAAATTGAAGACGTAACCCATCGCGCCACCGCGGGGATGCGCATCTACGCGTCCCTGCGGGTAAGCGCGTGGGTGAATATAGTTCCGAGCCACACGCAAAATTGAATCCCGACTTGTCTGCAATGCGTGGGATCGTTTCGGTATTTCGGTGTGCTATATTTTTGGATTGTCAAAAAACACCGTCTATTCGTATTGTGATTGAGTATCTAATTACGATATTTACATTGACATTCTAATTTATAAAGCGTATAATGTGAAAATGTTCGTCTGTAGTCGAAAGGATTTACAATGTATGAATTCATCTTGTGTATCGTGGCAGGTATGCTAGGCAGCATTTTGGCATGGATACTTATTCAGCGCAGATCTGTAATTGCGTGTAAAATAGCGGCATTTTTGAAACAAATCGTTGTTTGGCTAGAAAAAAGGGGGGCTCTTATTGTTTCCTGTATTCTAATACTTAGCTCAACTGCATTACCAGAAAACCAAAATGAAGTAATGCGTGAATAGGTGTATTCGGGCTTGCATTTCTAATGGGTTTTTTCACTCTATAAATTAGTATATTTTATAAAGAATAGTTGTAATAGCTATAGTGTTTCTTTCATAAGTCTTGTTGTTGACTCGTACGAAATGAATTTATAGGTGATATTTTGATGGTGCGATATCTCATACCATGATAAGGGTTGTTACGCGTCAGAATTTTTCTAAACAGCTGGCAATTTGTTTTTGCAAGATTTTTTAGGTGATGTTTTGTTAATTTCATATTAGTTTGGGTGACTACCAATATAGGTGACGAAACTGGAAATTTCGTATGATCAAAGAACCCACTATTCTGCCAGTGACCATCATCATCAAAGGGGTACTTTGTACATAATTCACAACGAATAAAATATACTGGTATACGCCCACCTGATAGTTTGTTAATTACTGACGCGCTTTCTAAACTAAATATCGCTAATCTACTTCGTGACGATAAAAAGGTATTCAATCGTTTAACAGAAGAAATGCGAAAAATAGCAGAGCGAGCGATGATTCCTAGGGGTATTCTATCTGGATTTGGAATCTTAAGTATATCAAATCCATCTAAATGATGCCTAATGGTGCGACTAAAACTCTTCTTCAAAGTGTTATTGATATGGAGAATTTTCTTTGAGGTTTCGTTGTGCTCATTTATTTCTTGTGTTACTTTCCACCGCAATTCATCGAGGAGAGAAGGGCCGCCACCAAATTCATCTTTAAGGATTTGGGTTGTTATTTTTTTTCTTAATGTTTGTCGAGTACCCATTATAATCCAACTCAGGAAACGGATTTACAACATAAATTTAAAGTTTACTAGAAATATTGATTGGTATTATAATAATATATTCTGTTTGTACTGTATTACAATATAGCAACATAGCAATATTAAGACTATGGATTCATTGTTGGTCAGATTTTATTAACCTATATTGCCATGAAGTACTTAGTTTCCCCCTTTTGAGCGATCATGGATTGCGGTGCAGGGTAGTTTGGCGTTTATGAAGAAGCTGGCGGCGGGTGGGTGCGAGAAGGGATTCACGCACCAGCGGGTGAATGGATAGCATCATGAAATGGACACCCATTTTGAAACAAACATTAGTACTAATCCGTCCAGTTTACTTTCACCAGTACAGCTGCGTAGATTTCGGCGGCGCCGGCTTTGCGGAGAACTTTTGCGCATTCTTCCAGCGTAGCTCCGGTGGTCTTGACGTCGTCGATCAACAGCAGGCGTGTATCGCGCAATGAAACTCCCCGTTGCATGGCGAACGCGCCTTTGACGTTGGCTTTTCTCTGATTGGCACTGAGGTTGATTTGGTGTGGCCCGGCTCGAACGCGGCGAAGAATCGGTACGTGGGGGACCGCAAGATGATTCGCGACCACGTCCGCGAGTTTTTCCGCGGCGTGCAATGGTCGTGACAGTCGATGCTTCCAGTGCGTGGGAACACATGCGACCGCTTCGATGCGATCCATCCAGTCCGACTGTTGCACGATTTGCGCAACCCATTTTCCAAGGGTCGGGCCCAGCTCCTCCCGGCCTCGATATTTGAACTGACGTACAAGATGCCCCAGCCCGTCCTGATAGGCTCCGACCCGCACCGTGTTTTCGATTTTCAAAGATTCATCACGACAGCTTCCGCAACCCATCCGACCCTTTTTATCGCGAGCTACCTCAAACGGAGCCACCGAAGCCGCACATCGCGGACAACTAGGCTCATCCCACTGTTCTATTAATTCAGAAAGACAGGCTGAGCAGAAAACTTCAAGTCGCTCTGTCATCACCTCATAACAGAGATGACATTTCGGTGGAAAAACCAGATCGACCAACGAATCCGTCCAGCGTCCAAACATTCGCAGCCTGAGAGAGTTGTATAAACGTGTCTGGAGCAAAATTGTTCCTATTCACAATTATTTACTTTTTGGTATAGTATACAGTATGTAACGGTTTTCAGTCGATATTGCACAGGATACGAATTTTTCGGACATAACACCATGAGATTTCACGCATTTTTGATTATTGTTGCCGTTTGGGGGTTCAATTCACAGTCCCCGGCGCGAGCGCAGATGCCGGTGACCAGGGTTGTGGTTACTGAGGTTCAAATGCGCGAAGTACCCTCATCCCTGACACTCGTTGGCACGGTCAACGCGTCGCGAATCAGTAAAATCAGTTCGGAAATAGCGGGGATCGTACAAAAATTGCCCATTCGTCAGGGTGATGAAATCGAAACGGGTCGGGGAATATGCAAACTCAACGACGACGCGATATCGCTGCGGTTGGCTGAGGAACAAGCCACACTGGCATCGCTGCAGGCTCGACACGATGAGCTTCTCGCCGGTACGCGTAAAGAAGAGTTGCGACGTCTCAAAGCGTTGTTGGATGAAGCTTCGGCGGAGTTTGATCGCTGGAAGTTTGAGATGGAGCGAATCGATAAACTATACGAAAACAAAGACTCCAACCACAAAGAGTATTTTGATACGCGTGCAGATTTTATTGCCTCGGAACGAAGAATGATTGCGGCTCAGGCACGTTACGACGAAGCGGTGGCTGGTCCGCGCAAAGAAGTGATCGCCCAGGCTGCCCACACCGCAGCCGCCCAGAAAGCGATTGTCGATCGACTTCTAAGTGATGTTGCAAAAACGATGATCCGCGCACCGTTTGCCGGTGTTGTGACGCAGCGGTTCACGGAAGTGGGTGAGTGGATTCCTGCGGGTGGACCTGTCGTAGAATTAGCTGATTTACAAACGGTATTGGTGCGCATCGACGCGCCCGAGTCCGCTTTTCGTTACTTGGCTGTGGGTGACAAGGCGCATGTATTCGTGGACGCTCTTCGTAAATCATTTACGGGTACACTCAAACATATTATTCCACAAGCCGACCCCAACGCCCGCACCATGCCAGTAGAGATTGAAGTGGAAAATAAAGATCGTTCGTTAGCGGTCGGTATGTTTGCGAGGGTGACGATTACAGCAGGTCCCAAGGAAAATACAGTAGCGGTTCCCAAAGATGCGATTGTGGAACGCGACGGCATACCTTATGTCGCATTGGTGATCCCCGCCCAACAGGGTTTTGCGGGTATTTTGCAGGCTGTGACGGTCGGCTCGGACATTCAAAACTGGATCGCGGTAACTTCGGGTAACATCAAATCCGGCATGCAGATCATCACCCATGGCAACGAAAGAATTTTACCCTTTCCAACACCGATCGAAATCGTTGACGACCATGGAACGCCGGTAGCTTTACCAGGTGATGGTAGTCAATCCAAACCAAAGGGTTAAAACAAGATAAAGCAAGATAAAGAAGGCATAAGTCAAAGGTTAAAAAACATGGTACTCGCATGGGCCTGATTCAATTCGCTATAGAAAATCCTGTTAAGATTACCGTCGGAGTGATCCTGCTGGTTCTTTTCGGTGTATTGAGCATATTTGACATGAGTGTGCAACTTACACCCGATGTGGATCGACCCATCATTGTAGTCAGCACTACCTGGATCGGGGCTTCTCCACAGGAAATCGAACGCGAAATTGTCGAGCGTCAGGAAGAAAAATTAAAAAACGTCAGCAACCTGAAAAAGATGAGCTCGACGTGTAGAGAAAATTCATCACAGATTGTGTTGGAATTTCCGGTCAACGTGGATAAAGACACCGCGTTTCGCGATGTTTCTGACAAGCTTCGACAGGTCAGTGATTATCCCGAAGAAGTAGAGCAGCCGACCATATCCATGACCGATACGGACATGGCGAAAACCATCGCCTGGATGATGCTTTATGATCAGAAAGGCCAGGACATTTCGCATCTCAAGACCTACATAGAGGATCACGTTAAGCCACTATTAGAGCGAGCAGACGGGATCAGCGAAGTGTCGGTTTACGGTGGACGTGAACGGGAAATGCAGATTGTTATCGATCCATACCGATTAGCTGCTCGTAGTTTGACGCTTCGCGACGTCGAGAGAGCGCTGCGTCGTCAAAACGAAAACATCTCAGCTGGCACCATTGAGCAGGGTAAACGCGATTTTACCTATCGCACTCTCGGCGAATACGAAGACATGAATCAGATCGGCGACACCGTAATCGTTTATCGTGATGGCGGGCCTGTGTTGATTCGAGATGTAGCTACGATTGTCGATGGCTTCAAAAAACCGGTCAGCTTTGTTCGCAGTAAGGGTCGAGCGGTGATGGCGATGCCCGCCCGCCGTGCCACCGGAGCGAATGTCATTAAGGCCATGGAAAACCTCAAAAAACAGGTCAAAATCGCCAATTCCGATGTGCTTAATCCGATGGGACTGGGATTGGAACTGACGCAGGTTTATGATGAAACGCAATATATCTGGAGTGCGATTTTTCTGGTACTGAAAAACATCGTCGTGGGTGGAATACTCGCGATCATCGTTCTGCTCTTGTTTTTAAGAAGTTTCAGCGCAACGGCTATCGTCGCGGGTACGATTCCCATATCCGTAATCGGCTCATTTCTGGTGGTCACCTATTTTGATCGCAGTTTGAACGTGGTATTGCTGGCGGGCATGGCTTTTGCGGTGG
>CBDTZI010000284.1:0-5131 GCA_965364865.1 uncultured bacterium
GATTTACCACCGTCCGATCCGGAATGGAGACGGATGTGTTTTCACCCGACGCGAATCTTCGCGATCAGCATCGAAAGGCATGGGGCGTTCAAGATCACGAAGTCGTCGCGTGTACGATCGCCCGGCTATTCGAGAACAAAGGGTATGAGGACATCATCGAGGCGATGAAGCTGGCTGTTACGCGCGATAAAAATATGAAATTTTTGTGGATCGGCGACGGCGCGAACCGTTCGCGATATGAAAACAAATTGCGGGAATTGAATTTACGAGATCGGGTTATTTTCACGGGCCTAGTACCGCCGGATCAGGTAGCGTCATTGCTGAACGGTGCGGACATGGTGTTGCACGCCTCGCGGTGGGAGGGATTACCGCGTGCGGTGGTTCAGGGGTTACTCATGGAAAAGCCGGCGATCTGTTATGACAACGATGGAGCGCCGGAGGTGGTATTCCCCGATGAAACGGGCGTGCTGGTATCGCTGGGTGATGTCGGCGGTCTTGCGGATGGGTTGATTCGACTTGCGCAGGATGAGACCTTACGAAAATCAATGGGTCGAACGGGACGAGAAAGATGCCTGGAAATGTTCGACTGGCGGAAGATGGTGGATGAAATAGAAAAAATTTACCAGCAAATCACCTGACATCTGAAACGACTTTCTCACTACAAAGCCACAAAAAAAATCAAACACCGAAAAATCGAAACGTCAAAAAGTCGAAAATAGAGGTGACATGGGAAAACTTGATTGCCCGTGATCCGAGACGCGCCCGTGAGGAAGTGGCCAGATCATTCGCCGGGGATAAACCCCGGCGCTACATTCACGGGTCCACCTATGGTGGACCCATGCCACTCCATCACTGATCTCACAAGTTCGACGTGCGTATATATGTAGCATGGTGGGTGGCATGCTCCACGCTTGCGTGGGCATGTTCAAAGTAAAGATCATTCTATATGTTCATCCTTGCGGCCTTTTCTATCGTGCATAACGCGTGTAACATGTCGGGCACTAAGCGAGTTGTAAACGCAGCTCCGGTAGCTCAGCTGGATAGAGCATCGGATTTCTAATCCGAATGTCGTGGGTTCGAGTCCCGCCCGGAGCAGTCAACAATCAACCTGGAATATTCCCACAGCCATGAATGTTGAGACCTGGGTATGAATTTGGTTCCAGTTCCTGGTTTATTGCGGATCGAATGAGATTTATGTTTGAATTGACGGGCATCTCCAAACACTACGGCGAAACCCTCGCGGTGCGCCACGTCGAACTCGTGGTCGCCTCCGGTCAAACGACCGTTCTGATCGGGCCCAGCGGTTGCGGTAAGTCGACGCTGCTGCGTCTCATGGTCGGTTTGATTCAGCCCGACACAGGCAGTATACACTTCGAAGATGAACGACTTACGCCCGACAACGCCATCATCTTGCGTCGCAAGATGGGTTTTTGTGTACAGGACGGTGGACTATTCCCGCATCTGACAGCCCGCGAAAATGCCACTATTATGACACGTTATTTACAGTGGGACACACGAAAAGTACAAACACGATTAGACGAACTGAAGGAGCTTACACACTTCCCGACGGACGCCTTCGACCGCTATCCGTTACAACTTTCAGGGGGTCAGTGTCAGCGCGTCAGTTTGATGCGAGCGCTGATGCTCGATCCCGACGTACTGCTTCTGGACGAACCGCTAGGCGCATTGGACCCCATGATTCGCCACGAACTACAAGCTGATCTGCGGAACATTTTCCAAAGACTGGGTAAAACGGTCGTCATGGTCACGCACGACCTTGCTGAAGCTGGCTACTTTGCCGACACGACGGTATTGATGCGTGAAGGATGCATTGTACAGAAAGGGAAGTTCAACGATTTGATCGACCGACCGGCGGATCAGTTTGTCACCCAGTTCGTCAGTGCCCAACGAGGCTCGTGGGAATCAAACAACGGGACGAACTCATGATGGGGCATAAAATGACTACATTCATGCTTGTCCTCTCTTTGTCACCTTTCGCTTACGCGAGGGATGAACAGCCGACGGTGCGTGTTGGCTCGAAATCGTTTACGGAGTCCGTCATTCTCGGTGAAATCGCCTCACACCTTGCAACACACGCCGGGGCGAAAGTCGAACACATCGCGGGCCTTGGCGGTACGCGGTTGTTATGGGAAGCGTTATTGGTTGGACAGATTGATATTTATCCGGAATACACTGGTACGATGAGTAAAGAGATTTTCTCTGGCCAAAATGTACATGGACAAGATGCGCTACGGGCTAAGCTGACTGAGTTCGGCCTTAGCATGACAGGCCCGTTGGGTTTTAACAACACCTACGTGATTGGTATGAAAGAGACCCTCGCTCATGAACGCAACATCTCAAAGATCAGTGATTTGCGCGATCATCTCGATCTGATTATGCGATTCAGTAATGAGTTCATGAAACGTGCAGATGGGTGGGATGCCCTGGCACAGCGCTACAACTTAACCCATCAGGACGTACGCGGACTGGAGCACGCTTTAGCTTATGAAGCGATCAATAATAGTGTCATTCATGTGACAGATTTATATGCTACAGATGCCAAAATTTCCAAGCTACAACTTCGCAGACTCATAGACGATCGGGAATTTTTCTCAGACTACCATGCGGTCTACCTCTATCGTACAGACCTTGAGCAACGAACACCCCAGTTGATCGCCGGGTTGCGATCGATCGAAGGCACGATCGACGAAACCCAAATGACAGACATGAACGCACGCGTCGAAATTGATGGCTTGCGCGAAACTGAGGTCGCCGCACAGTTCCTCGCACCTGCACTGGGAATGAATAACAGCTCGCCGCGCCAAGAAGTCGTTGATGATATCATCAGATATACTGGCGAACACCTGCGGATGGTGGCCATATCCTTATGCGCGGCCATACTACTTGCGATTCCACTGGGTATTGTCGCTGCGAAAAAATCGATGCTGGCACAACTCATCCTTGGGACGGTCGGACTGATTCAGACGATCCCTGCTCTGGCCCTTCTCGTTTTGCTCATCAGACCCCTGAGCTATTTTTCTAACGAACTCGGATTTCCACAGGCTGTGGTTGCGCTATTTTTGTATTCACTGCTCCCGATCGTCCGCAACACACACACCGGAATACGGGGCATTCAACCACAGCTGACTGAATCAGCGATCGCACTTGGACTTACGCCGTGGGCGCGTCTATGGCGAATTGAGCTGCCGCTGGCTTCGCCCTCCATTTTATCAGGGATCAAAACAGCGGCGGTGATAAACGTCGGTTTTGCGACGCTAGGAGGGTTTATTGGTGCCGGCGGCTATGGCGAACCTATTTTTACAGGCATCCGTTTGAACAATTATGGTATAATTTTGCAGGGGGCGATACCCGCAGCGGTGTTGGCGTTATTGGTGCAAGGTTTGTTCGATGTAGCTGAATATGTTATTGTACCTAAGGGATTGAGGGTAAAATCGGGGTCGTAGTGGGCTGTGGGTAGTCCCTCGTACCCTTAGCCGGAACGAAGAATGCAAAAAAAAATCGACGTCGACGTTCACGACTACGCACCATGCGCGAATACGATGCGGGATGACGTCCTACGAGGCCTCTCACGTATTCCCAAGGAGCTACCAAGCCAGTACTTATACAATAAGCGTGGTGCGGAGTTGTTCGAGCAGATCTGCAAAACTAAGGAATATTACCCAACCCGCACGGAACTCGACATACTGAGTCGCCACATGGGTGCCATCGCTGATCGAATCGGACCTGGCGCCATTGTAATTGAACCGGGCAGCGGAAGTGGCCTGAAGACCCGCACCCTGTTGCAGGGACTGGACGAACCCGCCGGTTACGTTCCCATCGACGTGGCTAAAGAGCAGCTGACCCAGTTTGCAACGAGCGTCGATTGTGAATTTCCCGAGATTGAGGTCATACCGGTTTGTGCGGATTTCACCACTGATTACGAAATACCCTCTTGCAAAAATACGGAGGGTTCTCGTGTGTGCTATTTCCCAGGTTCAACCATCGGAAATTTCAAACCCCATTCGGCGATAAATGTGCTACAACATTTGGCAGAGCTGTGTGACGACGATGGAGGCGTGTTGATCGGCGTAGATTTAAAGAAGGATCGCACAACCCTTGAATCCGCCTACGACGATGCGGAAGGTGTTTCGCGCGAGTTTGCACTCAATTATCTCGTACGACTCAACCGTGAGCTGGGTGCCGATTTTAACGTCGATCAGTTTGACTACGAAGCGCCGTACAACGAATCTCTTGGGCGAATCGAAATGGCACTGGTTAGCCTGTGCAAGCAGGAAGTCAATATCGACGAATCATGCGTACGGTTTGAAAAAGATGAACGCGTCCACACAGAATATTCTTATAAGTATACACTCGATGAATTTGCTACACTTGCAGAGAGAGCCAACCTTCGCGTTGAACAAACGTGGACCGATCCCGATGAGCAATTCAGTGTTCAGTATCTCGAAGCTCGGTAGTGTACGTCTACGTTTTCCATGTCCGAAGTAAATCCGACTACGCAGCGGGATAGAGCTTCGTTTTTCTAATCCGAATGTCGTGGGTTCGAGACCCGCCCGGAGTAATGTAAACCCTTGTCCCACAAGCACTTATGGCCGCCGTCCAATCCCTCAAATCCTCCAGATAAAATAGGGGTTGTCTATCCGACCGTTGATTTTTTGGGGCCGAGCTACTAATCTAAAAACCAGGAGAGACGCAAACCAAGGGGAGACGTAAACGGGGTGTAATTCTCATCACATCAACTATAAATGAGTATATCAGTGAATCCATCAGGGCCATCACAATCCAAGCATCGACTTGAGCCGAAGCACTGGGTAGCGCGGCATGGCGACGTGCTGTTCAGGTATACCCTGCTGCGCGTGCGCAAACCCGAGGTGGCAGAGGAAATTGTTCAGGACACGCTGCTGGCTGCATTGCAGGCGGTCGATTCTTTTGAAGGTCGATCCAAGGAACGCACGTGGCTGATGAGCATACTGCGTCACAAAATGATAGATCACATTCGCAAAGCTTCAGCCAACCAACACCCTGAAATCGAAAATGAAGCGGAGGATCATGACCGCACGATGCAGTCGCGGGAGGTGGTGAAAGTGCTGCTGCTGCTGCTGCTGCTGGCGGT
>CBDTZI010000285.1:0-5111 GCA_965364865.1 uncultured bacterium
GTCGGCTCGGTGCTGGAGCTCGCCTACGAGCGCGGTCGGATCGTGCACCGCGACATCAAGCCGGCGAACATCATGGTCTCCTTCAACGAAGAGGGAAACGTCACCGCCCACCTGATCGACTGGGGGATCGCGCGAAGCAACAAACTCGCTGTAATCGATGGGTGTGTTTTTGGACCAGACCCCGCCGGGCGATCGAAAATCGGGGATGCCGCTTTCCGTACTGATCCCCGCACCGGTAAACGCCACGACGTTTGTGGTGGTTTGTAGAAGCTCAGCTAGTGCTATGATCGCATCCATTGATGCATCGCAAAAAAAAGATTACCCGCCGTAGTAGCTGCGTATGATTTCGCTGGCCCGGCTGGAGGCGAGGTTGATTGCACCCAGTGCCTTGCTGGCTGCGGTTCGCATGACCAGATCCGATTCTTCCGATGAAATTCGCACTAGCTCCGCAACCTGTTTCGCTTCCAGCAGATGTCCGTTGGTCTTGGCGGATTCAGCCAGGGAATCAAACGCAGCGATGCGTAGTGAATCGGTGTTGGCATCGTCCATCGCAACGTGTGCGATCGCTCGTTGTGCTGTCGGCGTGGGCAACAAAGCCAACACAGACGCAACCCGCGTTTGCAATTTTTCGACGGGTGAAGACAGAGCACCAATCAATGCGGGTTCCGCATCGTTCACATTGTAAATCGATCGGCCATCCGCGGCGATACGTCGCAACGTCTCAGCGGATTCCAAAGCCATCGACAACATACTGTCGTCATCAAGATTC
Organism: uncultured bacterium; assembly: GCA_965364865.1. GTDB lineage: Bacteria > Planctomycetota > Phycisphaerae > UBA1845 > UBA1845 > CBDTZI01. The sequence goes on from CBDTZI010000285.1 coordinate 770, forward strand.
GTCTGTTTCGTTCGATCGCTGACACGCTCCAGGGCTGCTTCCAGGTCAGACGCATCCAATCCGGCGTCCACCGTTTCCACAAACGTGTCTGCGTCGGCCAACTCCCGAGCCAAAACTTTTTGCTTGGGTTTGGTTAACACGACCACAGGCGTCTTGGCAAAGGTGAATTCGCCGCGTACGTCCCACAGGGCGGCGGTTATGCCCGGGCTTGCGATGTCTGTCGAGATAAAGATGGCGTCGAGTGATTGAAATTCTTTTCGTGCTCGTTGCAAGGCTTGATAAAAATTGGTTTCGCCGATGACATCGCGATCCCCGTTACGCAGTTCGTCCATCACGCGATTCAGATTGTTTTCATCCGCGTCGACCACCAGTATTTGTTCGCGACCGGTTAAGCTTAGCGTTGAAGCTAATTCGGGGATCACATATTGCGAATCGGCGAACGGCGATCTGGGTAGCGACGCACCCAATGCCAGTGAGGCTCTGATGCGAACGGCCTGGTCGGGAAATCGAAGGGCGAGAACCAGCGGCTGTTTGAAGTCTTCGGTGCCGGTTAACGAGCTTTCACCGGCGGTTAAACGCAGCGAACGAATCGCACCCAGCGCGACCGCTGAGTCTTTATCTTCCACCGCTCGTTGCAACACCATGTGTGCGTATCGCGGACCGGCAGCCTGCGAAAAATATAACGATCGGGGAAACACATCGGGTCTGGTTGCGTCAGCCTCACCCGTTTCGCTCGGATCACCGGATTCAACATTGAGTCCGAGACGCGATTCGCGGCGGATGTTAGCCGCTAACCAGAGCGCGATCGCACCCTGTTGATCGCCTCGAAGATTCAAGGCTTCCTCGCTACAACGCATCGCCATCACAGAACCGAAAATTTTCGTGGGTATAATCGTGCGGCTCAGCCCCGGGATCGACTCATCCCAGTACCACACGTTGGCATTGTCCAATCGTGGATCAGCTCGAACTTCGTGCTGTTGGCTGTAATAAGCGACGCCCAGTGCATAAAAAAGTTCGTGGGATGACCCCTCAAAATTTCGAGCACTGATTTGTTCAATACGTTTGATCGCAGCCATCGAAGCGGATTTGATTTCGTCGGGTTGGTCCGCGTCAGCGACCAGTTGTTGCAGGTAAGGAATCGCCTGTGGATAACCAATTTCACCCAGCGATTGAACCAGGTTTATTCGTATATCGTCGTTACGAACATGTAACGCGATGACCAGTGGGTTCACCGCAGCCTTGCCGATCTGCGGGATCGCAGAAATTACACGAGGCCAAAGATCAGACTTCGACGGATCGAGCAGCGTCTGCACCATGTGCATGATGGCGTATTCGCCGGACTCCGCCAAGTGACGTCGGGCGAAGTATTCCTGTTGTGGATTTCCGCCGAGAAGATTGATGTTGTACAAAATGCGATCGGCATCCTGACGCCGAAGCTGTTCACCTTCTTCGATCAACTTCAGCACTCGTGCGGCGCTGTCACCGATCGTGGAATTTTTAATAATAATCAACAGGGTGTTGAGGCTCTTTTTGTCTTTGCTGGAGAGATTGAGCAGGGTGAGTGGGTTGAGGTCGGGATGGTCCAACAGCGCCTGCGCGTAGGCGTCCGACGCGGTGAATCGACCCAGTCGAGCGTAATGCATAAAGTCGGCAAACAGCGACTCGACAGTAGCTTCAGCCGGTATGGTCACACTCGGGCTTGATGGTTTTGGGGTTGTGTTCTGTGCGGATGCGGGTTGGGCGAACCATCCCACCATCAACGCAACGATAAGAACAAACTTGTAGATACGACGAATGCCATGAAGGACATGCGACTCGAACATCGATCCTCTCCCGATTGACACTAAAGGGAATCATCCTGCCCAGAGCAGGTCTGAAAATACGCCCGGGCTACACTGCCAGTGCTGAAAAAAAACGCCTACCGCTGTCGATCCTCAAGTTGGGATCGGACATGGGTGAATCACCCTGTCATGATGGGGGGTTTTCTTGTGCGGCGAATCCCCATGAAAGGCCCAGCGGCCTGTGGAAAGTGAGTATAGAGAATCACACACTATAGTCAACGACATGGCGGCCATAAACAGGGCTTAATCCGCACTAATTTTCGCATATCGATGATTTTTACCGGGATTCCTCCAGAGAATCTGTCCTGATCGCATAACCACACTCCGCAGGAAATAGAAATGCGACCAACGCTCGAAGATGAGATTGGTTCCATTACCCGTACGTACAATGAACATACTCGTGCAATTTTCCGCTAACACTTTACTCTGACTCTTCGATTCCTGAAGAATTGCCGTGTTGATACATTGGAATTCGGTGCCCTGTTTGAGAGTTACTATCGCGTGGCTTGACTGCCCCAGCTTCGTGATGGTGTGCAATGAAGCTCGATAGGGTAACGTATATCATCACAGTTACGATTTTTTGAGAGGAGATCCCGATATGTTTCACCGTCGATATTTTATTAGCATCTTTCCAGTGTGGGCGCTGGCAGTGTTGATCGTTCTTTCCGGGTGCAAGTCGCCTGAAGATAAGAAGATTTCAAAAATGCGAAGAATGATGGGGTCGATACCGGAAAAGTACAAAAATGACGGCGCCCCTAAAGTCGGAGACACAGCCTATTTATTCAATCTGAAAACTGTCGAGGGTGATCGAAATGTTAATATCGCCTCGTACGTGGGTGATAGGCCGGTTGTGCTGTTTTTTGGAAGCTATACGTGACCACCCTTTTTGAGCCAGGTTGGCTCCATGGAAAAAATGTACCGTGAATATCGCGATATCGCGGAGTTTTACATCGTTTACATTTCCGAAGCACACGCAGTGGATGATAAATATCCTGTTCCCTACGCAAAAAAACTTGGCATTATGGAACACAAAACATTTGAGGAGCGGTGCGTAGTGGCTAGCCGCCTTCGTAATGATAAGAAGCTGACCATACCTTGTCTGGTAGACAACATCGACAACGCAGTTGAGAAAATCTACAAAGGCTGGCCCGATCGTGTTTTTGTGATTCGCAAAGACGGCCGACTGGGTGTAGCTGCTATTCGCGGTCCCTGGGGTTTTGCCCCGGCTATTGAAGAGACAAAAAAATGGTTGGCACAACTCAGGAAGACGGGTCAGGAACCCACGCTGCCTGTATCGAAATCAGTCTCGTAGACGTTTACCGTGCAGTGGCGACGGCAACCACTGTTTTACTTGTTACCCAGCTATGGTTTATGTAGCTGGGTAATGGGACGGTACGAATTTTCGATTTTATATGTTCTGCAGGATAGCAATGCTGCCCGCAGCGGTGATTCCCAGCAGGATCGTCTGGGCGATTTCGTTGAGTGCGGCCAGGTCGCAGGCTCCGGCTTGAAGGACGAGGGCGCCGGCGGCTAACATCTTGAGGGCTCGCATTAAGTGTGGGTTTCGCATGGATTTACTCCAGGATTTTCTTGGGATTACATTGTCCAGCATTTGAACGCGCAGCCACGCCGACCGCGCTGATCCTTCGCCGGATAGCGAAAGTGTAATAATCTCACCCGTTTCGTCAATCAAAATCCAATTTGGATGCCGGGTGCCGCAGTCAAGCTTCGATTGTCTATGCCGGGTGCCCCATTCAGGTGTAGCATGGTTGTAAATCCCGACTGGTCGGGGGTGGGGGACGGAAACATAGAACCCGAAACCCGAATTTTATCTTTTCCCAACCCCTGATGATCTTGAAAGTTACGGGCTGCACGTTTGCGGGCCATCGAAGGGGTAGGGCGTACCCAGCCAGGCGTCGACCGCTTTGAGAATGTCCGCGATGTTCACACTAGCTGAAGGAATGAGAATGTTCGCCTGTAATTGTGCACGCGCTTGGCTGATCGAAGTTGATCCCAGCCACTTATCCACCAGCGCCAACACATCGGCGATGTCAGGCTGTTGCAAACCAGAAGCGGCAAACGGAGTGATCACATCGCCCCACTTGGCTGTGGTAATCATTTGCGATGATGAATAACAAAGTGGATCGTTTAAGTCTGTGCAGGATTGGTTGACTACCTGAATGTTATAAATGGATTCAGGCACGACGTCTGATCCGTAGGCGTAGACCTGGGTTGACGATGACCAGTCGGCGAAATAGGGTTCGCATTGAAGCTGGGACGCAAAGAAAGTGGTTGGATCGCCGCCGTTTTCGGTAAATTCCTGCGGCGGGCCTAACCAGCGCACCTGGCCATTGAACGCTTCAAATCCATTGACATTGGAAAGCGTAACACGAGCGGCGAGCATGGAAGTACCATTCACCTGTTCGCCTTCAGTGGTTAGTGCTAAATTTAGATCGAATGGGATGTAGCGGTTCAACGCGACACATTCGTCGGGGATCGTA
>CBDTZI010000286.1:0-5109 GCA_965364865.1 uncultured bacterium
ATCCCGATGACGCCGACACCGCCTGGTTTGTCCCGGCGATCAAAGATGAAAAAAGAATTCCTGTGGAGGGTCAGGTCGTGGTTTCCAGAACGCGCGACGGCGGCAAAAGCTTTGAAATATTGCGTCAGGGACTGCCCCAGGATCATGCCTATGACCTCACTTTTCGACACGCTCTGGATATTGATGAGAGTGGAAATCGACTCGTTTTCGGCAGCACCACCGGCTCACTCTGGATCTCCGAAAATCAAGGTGATTCCTGGACGTGCATCTCCCAACACCTGCCCCCGATCCATTGCGTTCGATTCGGATCCTGAAACACAAACAACGCAAACCGTTCAGGTTGATTATCAGACCTTGCGTGGATTCGTTTTAGGGATTTCATAGGTATTTTCTTGTGGATTGAACAGATCTCGTGCCTATCATACAATGAGTGTATACAGGTTCTGTCGTTATCGGCCTGTAGAAAAAATCGTCTTGGCTGATAGTGCCGGGGGTGGAGGAAAGAGGCTGTCCACTTCATAAAACTATTGAGCAGGGGGTCGATAGTAAACGCGTTCTTCAATCGAATACATGCACGTCGGAATTTTCCGTCGCGGTTGAATGTGTGTTTGTGTTGAAGAAGAGGGGTAATGACGCAGGGGTTAGGGTGTAGCCGATCGTTTCATTGTAAATACGATCAAGGCGCTACATTCATCATCGGAAAAATCCACCCATGAAATCGAAATATGAAACGATGAAGAAAATAGGGATGTTGACTTTGATGGGGCTGGGGGTGATGGCGTTGCCATTTGTATCTCATGCGCATCAGCTTTCCTGGTTACAACCCGCGATACATGCGATGACATCAGGGGCCGTAGCCACTCCGTTGGGTACGACCTATAGTATTTCGCATCAGGTCGGTGTTGATCCCGATGGAACGGGTGGTGATCCACCCATCTGTTTTTCTATCGTCAATCCCACATTCCCAGGTGCACCTGATAACATTGTGACCTACGACAATATTCCCGAAACCATCAGCACCGATTTATTTGGCACCGTACCTTCGGTTACTGAAACCTCGACTGCCCAGCCGGACGGATCGTTTCAACTCACCATCACCACCCGTTCTCCATCAGGTACCGATCTTTTTCCAGCCGGTCTTACCGATGGATCAGGCAATGCCTTAAGCGACGGTTGTTTTATTATTGGCGAGGAAGATCCATTAACGTGGACAGGGTTGGATGTTGTTGTGGTGGCGATTATCACCGGATTAAAAGATGGTGATGATGTTTTCTTCAAAAACATTTCAAGTCTGTTTGCCAGCCCATGGAATGGTGTGGCCCGCGTTCAGATGCTCGACGTCGCGGGTTTGGGGATTAACCAGGTGCGCGTGGAAATGATCGTCAGTAAATCTTCAGAGGCCCCAGCCAACGATGACTGCGCTAATGCGGAGCCAGCGCTGAACGGCATCACCCCATTCACCAACGTGGGTGCAACCACCGATGGTACATCAGAGCCATCTATGTGTAGCTTTTCCGGATCCGATGCGGTGGATTCGGATGTCTGGTTTCAGTATACCGCGTCCTGTACGGGTGATTTGAATATAGATACTTGTAACAGTTTGTTTGACACGAAAATCGCCGTTTATGATTTTTGCAACGCCTGTCCTACGGTGGATCCTCCGCAGGTGTGTAACGATGATTCCGAACAATGCGGCCCCGTGGGCGAACAATCCAGAGTGAGTATACCGACATCTCAGAACGATTGCTTTACCATCCGCGTGGGTGGTTTTCTGGGCGATCAGGGGCCTGGCTCGCTGCGAATCGATTGTGTTTTTGGTGCGTGTTGTGTTGACGATTCGTGTAGCGAAAATAACAGCCGACAAGATTGCCTGAACCAGGGTGGAGAATGGTTCCCGCGTCAACGATGTGCCGGTTTTGCCTGTCCATCCCCTCCACCCGATCACGATGAATGTGTTGAGGCCGTGCCCTTATTTACCGACACGCCTTATCAAGGATCCACCGAAAGCGCAACCGGTCGTGATGAATCGTTGTTGTGTGGGATCAACGACATTATCGATGTCTGGCACATCTGGGAAGCCGATTGTACCGGCATCGCAAAATTTTCGTTGTGCGAGAGTACGTTCGATACGACACTGACGTTATATGATAATTGTGACGGCAACGAACTGGCATGTAGCGACGACGATTGCCCGGGTTTGGGGAACACATCCGAAATTGATTACTTTGTAAACGCCGGTGAAACTTATTGGCTGCGAGTGTCGGGTCATGACGCCGCACAGGGTGCGTATTCGATCAACATCGAACCTTGCGTTGAAGAAGACCAGGCCTGCTGTTTCCCGACATTTCCTACCTGCTTTCCTTTTACCGAATCGGAATGTTTATCCAACGGCGGTACCCCACTTGGGATCGGCACGTTTTGTCGAGGAGATATAAACGGAAACCAGATCGATGATGCCTGTGAAGGGTGTCCCACGGAAACATTAATCAGCACGTTGCCGCCGCAGTGTTCGATTGATGCGCGTTACCCACACGATCCAATCGATTCTGTTAGTGTGATGGGTTGGAACTCCATTAAAATGACTTTTGATTGTGATCCCGGATTGAAGTTGCCCGATGAGTTTACCGTGACTCTGGATCCACCGGGTACGCCGCCCACCGTTACGCAGGTGATTATCCTCGGTGACACCGCTACCGTGTATCTTGATTCACCCGTCCCGCCGGGACACTGGGCCTGTTTTGAACATGTTGCGGGCGCTAAAATGTGTGTGGGAATTTTGCCCGGCGATGTGGATCAAAACGGCGTGACCAACCTGTTGGATGTAACCGCGTTGATCGATCATCTAAACGGGAATGTCAACCCGGCCCAGGATTTCTGGCAATGTGATATCGATCGCAGCGGGGAATGTAGCCCGTCTGATTTGTTGGGCCTCATCAATCTGTTCAACGGAGCGAGTGAGTTTGAGGTGTGGTTTGATGCGTCATTGCCGGTCAATGTAAACTGTCCGTAACGGACGAAATTCATGAAAAAATATAAGCCCTCGGATTGTTATCCGGGGGCTTTTTTATGTTTCTTGGGTGATTCAACGATCAACAACAGGAAGAGGGATTGCTCATACTCGCATCATGGGATGGATGAACACAATCGAACGGGCCATAATGTATCGATCGATCGCCCGTGATCTCAAAATGCACAGCGTAACGCGTCTCGCCCAGAATAGAGGCGGTGTTCCCGCATACGGTATAGGGCTTACCCGCAATAAACAGGTGATGATCATCCAGCACAAACGCATGGGGTGATTCCGGGATGGTCCCGCGATAGGTCACGACCTGCCCGTAATCTTCGCATTCATCTTCCAGTCCATCGATCTTAAACGCACGAACCGTCATCGAATAAAAATCGATCAGCCCTGCTTTTTCCTGAACCTCGGGATCGTCCAGGGAGATTTGTCGAATACTCATCTTGCGATAGTCAAGCAGTCCGACGCTGTTCATGGTTCGTCGAAAATCCTCCATATACATCGCACCGCCGAGACACTCCCCGACCAGCAACGGGTCCGAAGACATCGACTCTGGAATTCGTCGGCCCGAAAAAATATCAGAAAAATAAAGCTCACCGCCCGGTTTGAGCACTCGAAAAATTTCGGAAAAAACACGTCGTTTGTGCGGCGATAAATTAATCACACAATTGGAAATCACTACATCTACCGATTCGTCCGCAATGTCCAGTTCTCGCAAGTTTTCAATGCATCCCAGATGAAATTCGACGTTGGGTGTGGAATATCCAAATCGATCGGTCTGCGAATCGATATGTTTTTTCGCCACTTCAAGCTGTTCCTCGGTCATGTCCACCCCGATGACGCGGCCCTGGGGTCCGACCAGTTTGGACATCAGATAAACATCTCGGCCCGATCCGCAACCCAGGTCCAACACCGTTCTACCTGATAGTTCCAAGGGGATGGGTGAACCGCAGCCATAAAACTTTTGCTGAATTTCGTCGTCGATATCGTGCAGAATCGCTTTGATATAATCGGGCATAGCTTCGGTGCTGCAACAGGAAGGTGTGCGCAGATCATTCTTCGTTTGCAATGTCTGTCCGTAATACTCTTTAACTTGATCGTGTGTTTCCGTCGTTTCAACCATAGGGGTGAACCGTCAACCTTTCTTTGAACCTTACTATTTTTTTAATTGTACATACGTCATCAGCTTATAAGCTAATTTGGCTGCCAAAAATTCCGTAACCACTTGTGAGGGGATCGGCATGACCTCGACTATATCGGCTGCGACGATATTTTTACATTCAGCCACCCTGCGCAACAGTCCGGTAACCTGATAATAATCCAGACCGCCCGGCTCAGGCGTACCCGTTCCCGGTGCATAAGCAGGGTCTATCCCGTCAATGTCAAGTGTAACATACACGGTTTCACCCAGCGATTGAAGGACTCGATCCATCCAATCGCCACCCTCATGTATCTCGCGTGCAGTGATGGGGACAATCGTCTTATCCGTCATATATTGATGTTCTTCTTCACATACAGAACGAATCCCTACCGGTACGATCGAAGCGCCGAGATCAATCATCCGCCGCATGACACACGCGTGCGAATATTTCGTACCCCCATAGGAATCACGCAGATCGCTATGGGCGTCGATTTGCAACACCGATATTTTTTCATGCCGAGTCATCACGGCTCTGACCAATGCAGAACTGATACTGTGATCCCCGCCCAGTCCAAACAAAAATTTATCGTCGCTTACAATTTGTTTCGCGATTTCAAACAAGTCCCGATGCATTTCTTCCGGACTGGTTGGATTGGCTGTAACCGGTTCCAGCGTTGCAATACCGGCGCGGGTGCCGTCGAACTGTACTTCTTCATCAAAATCTTCCAGATGTGCGGAAGCGGCGATGATCGATGCGGGTCCGTTTCGCGTTCCCGATTGATAGCTGGTCGCGGCGTCATAGGGAATGGGAAGCACCGCAAAATCAGCACGGTCATACGAACAGTCTGGCGGTTCAAGATCAAGAAAATTGTTTGGATTCACAATCATTGAAAACTTTGGTTTTTTTGCGGCTTTAGTTCCAATTTTAATATTGGCCATTGTCTCATAC
>CBDTZI010000287.1:0-5085 GCA_965364865.1 uncultured bacterium
GCGAGCGCCATTCTGCGTGAAATCGATCTGCCGATCCGTTTCCATGGTTTCATAACGATGAACGTATTGAACACTGTTCATCACGTCGGAAAACCAAAGAATCGTGCCCCGATCCACCACCGTAAAAACGGTGTCGAGATGCATGAACGCCCGCTCACCCGGTATCGGAATTTCGTATACTCGTTTTACGTGTCCAATCTGAAAACACTTTTCGGCTAACAATTCGATCGTTTCGCTACGTGTTCTTTCGGAAGCTCCGATGAGTACGGCATCGGGTGAAAGGATGATGACGTCTCCGCCCTCAATGGTGAAGGGCCGATCCTCGGTGGGTTCATCGCTGCCACCATAGGTGATGTTGTTGTCACGAAATTCCGGGTGGTGTTCAAGCACGGCGCGAACCAGCTTTGTTTCACGTACGCGTTCGCGATAGTGCATCTTGGAAGAGATTGCAGCGTCGCGTACCACGACGGCGGGATCGCGGCTGAAATAGGCGTTGGGGATCGGCGGCAATAGAAAATGTTGGTCCTGGTTGGGTAACGATAATCTTTTCCCGGTCGCCTCGTTGTATTCTTCGGAAGTGATGCCTGCAAAAAGAATTTCCAGCAACTTGGCTTCGTCCCAGTATTTCAAACTCGATATATCGTCCGCAATGGCGGGCATCATCTCTGATTCGCACACACTTTGTATTAATTGAGGCCGAACCTGCTCGTCACGAAGTAAATCGAGTAACAGATCGCCGAGGTATACGACTTCCACGTCATGATCGCGCAGGGTTTGTACAAAGGCGTCGTGCTCGTCCTGCATGCGTCTCAGATAAGGCACGTCTTCAAAAAGGAACCGCCGCATGTTTTCGTGATTCAAGCGGTCGATCTCCATGCCGGGCCGATGCACCAACACGGCTTCGAGCTTGTCGTATTCGTTGTCAATCTGCAATTGCATAACTAAGTTAATCCTAATAATTCACAGTTTATGTAGAAAAGTGATCCTAGAGGCGTGTCGTACGGTGTCAACCGATTTGCCTGTAGGTATTGGGTGTATGACTACATGGTTGAAAAATTAACCCAACCGTCCGGAGAGCATTTTGAGAAAGCCCTTGAGCAGCGGTGGGGGTACGTTTTCAAATTCCGGGGGCATTTCATCTACCATCAAGCCCTGAACATAATCCTGTGCGCCTGCCCCAGCTCGTTTCAAGGTTGCGACAGCTTGATCCGCAACGTCCAGCTTGGAATCTCGCATCGCAAGTATAAATCGTTTGACCTCGCCATGAACGTCGATGACCTCGCCATCTACAGGGGGCGGGCGAAAACCGTCGCCCACTCTCGATGCGGAGCCACTCGTATCGGGAGGGAGGTCGCCGGTTCCGTGTGCCACGTTGGCTGCGTAGGAAGCGGATTCACGTCGCAATTGCTCTTCGCGTCGCTCTTCTTCCACATCTACCGGAGCGAGGTCTAATGTTTCGACCTGATCATGGGGGATGGGAATGTACAGACGATTGTCGCAGTAAGGACACTTGCCTTGTTTGCCGCCCGCGTTATCTGGTGCACGGATCACTTTGCTACATTTGGGACAATGAATTTCGATGCTCATAGCCAGCTCCTTAATGCGCTGTCAAATCCTATGGCTACTCACGCTGCGAGTTCAATCTTTCTGACCTTGAATTCGACGAGGCCTCGCGGCGTGCTCTGAATACCAATCGTATTGGCGTTTCATCGAATGGTAAATACTCACGAAACCGGTTGATTAAAAAATGTTTGTGTTCTTGTGTTACGTTTTCGGGGTTGTTTACAAAAATCAGGATGGTGGGCGGCTGAACAGACAGCTGGGTTGCATAATAAAACTTGGGCCGCTTGTTTTTACGTTTGACCGATGGTTGATGGCCATCCAGAGCGTATTGTAACGCCTGATTCAGCTGGGGGGTCGAAATTTCCATGCGAGATTGTTTGAACACACTCCAGGCTAAGTCGATCGTCGAATCGATGTTTTGACCTTTGGTCGCCGTCGTGATCGAGACAGGTGCATAATCAATTTCCGGCATGATTTTTGCAAGATAATCTCCGTAGTCTTCCGTCAAGGCCTGGTTTTTGGCGAGATCCCATTTGTTGACCACCATGACACAGGGTTTCATTTCAGAAAGAATGAGCTTAGCCAAACTTTTGTCCACTTGAGATATCGGAACGGCTGCGTCGATCATGAAAAGTACGACATCCGCTCGTTGGATCGAACTGACCGCCCGCGTGTAGGCGTAGTATTCAATGTCGTCGGACAATTTGTTTTTCTTGCGAACCCCGGCGGTGTCTATGGCCGTAAACAATCGGCCATCTTTTTCAAAACGAACGTCAATGCTGTCGCGCGTCGTTCCCGGTATTTCGCTGACGATGACACGTTCTTCACCGGCGAGCGAATTAATAAAAGTGCTCTTGCCGGCGTTTCGTTTTCCGACCAGTGCGACTTTCATCGCGGGGTTGGGGGGCTCTTCCGTGGCGACATCAGCGAGTTGCTCCTGAATCCATTCCCGAAGTTCACGCAAGCCTAGAAAACTGTGTGCACTAATGGGTCGGGGTTGGCCAAACCCGAGTTTGATAAATTCTCCGAGCGTGCTTTCCATGTGTGGCTCGTCGACCTTGTTGGCTAACAACCGCACGCGCTCGGTACGCGTTCGCAGCAGGTCCGAAGTTTTTCGATCCAGCGGGTTCAGGCCTTCTCGGCCGTCGACTACAAAAAGGATGAGGTCCGCCTGGTTAATCGCAAAACGAATTTGCTGTTCGACGTGGTCACCTAAATCGTCGCGATCCACCACGCCGTAGCCACCGGTATCGACCAATTCGAAAAATGTTTCGTTGATTTCGCAGATTATGTTTACGCGATCGCGGGTTACGCCAGCGGTGGGCTCGACAATGCTGGTGCGCTCTCGGGCGAGTGCGTTGAACAGACTGCTTTTGCCGACGTTCGGTCGGCCTACTACGGCGATTACGGGTAGAGCCATTTTTCTTTAATCTTTGTAAAAAATTTGTATGAATACGAATGCAAACCGGTGTCAAACGTAAGCGATTATTGTAGCACAATTACGGGGTTTGTGTGTGATTCGCCTGTTTTTCTTCGGCGTCGACGCTGGTGGCTTGAATATCGATGAAGGGGTCAGGCTGAACTGAGTCTGACGAGTTCGAGTTGGTATGGAACGGGTCGGGGCCGGTGTGGTCGTGGGTTGGGTGAAGGGTCACGATTCTCGATTGGAAGGCTTCAGCCAGTTTTTTACGGATACGCGTGCGGATGGGTGCGATCAACAAACAGAAGCCGCAAACATCGGTCAGGACGCCCGGCGTGACCAGAAAAGCGCCTGCGACAAGAATGAGAACCCCGTCGATCATGGTGGATGCGGGAGCAACACCCGATTGCAGGTCGGTTTGAATTTTGAGGAAGGTTTTAATTCCTTCTCGTCGGGCTAACCAGGCCCCGATGATCCCGGTGACGATGACCAGCGCAATGGTGTATTCCCAGTTGATCCATTTTGCAATACGCAGCAGGATCATCAGCTCCACCAACGGAACGACGGTTAACAGTAATAGCAATCGAAACAGCACCTATTCATTCTCCAGTCTTTGATCTGTTTGATTTTAGATACGCATGGGCTGCAATGCAAATTGCTACGGGGATGAGGTGTTTCAGGGTTGTATTCTGGGGTACGGGATGAATAGCACGAATTATTGCAGGTCAGGCAGATCGGTTAGCAAGTCGTTCAGATCCACTCGAATCTGTTGAGAAGAAATGGGGATGGGGATATCAAAATATCGAACGGTGCGTGTGCCCGGTACTTGAGGGAAGTATACGTTGAGCGTTCTGTCATTCCATTTGGCAGGATTGTTGGAAAATTCAAATTCGATGCCATCCACCCTCTTAAACGTAGTGTCGTCTCGCAGGTAGGCGTGCAGCAAATCCACTTCATGAATTTGCGCTTTGTTGTCCTGCTCTACGAACAGCGCTTCAAATCCAAATGGCTTGAGTTTTTCATGAACCTCGTTTGTATCGCTTACATAGGAGACATAGTGCCACCCCTTGTCCGCGGCGCAGGAATAGAGAATTTTACTGCCACGAACGATGACCGCCTGTTGCTTTCCTAATTGCTCACGAACCGCGAAGATGAAATCTCCGTCTCGACGTCCCTCGAAGAATATGATTTTCCCACGGATATGGTCTTCGTATTTGGTCACGAGCTTTCCATAGTCCGGGTAATGGGGGATGGGGGTATCGAAGGCACGGACGATAAGGATCGACATTCCCAATACACAAGCGGTGGCCACCAAAGATTTTCTATTCGACAGCCACATCAAACATTGCTGAACAAAATATCCGATCCAGATGGCGATCGGGAAATAGCTGAAAAAAAGATAGCGAGGCTGTTTGTGTTGGATGCAGATGATCATCACCATGAATGTGATCATCCAGGCGAGTAGCAGGCCCGACATCCATGTCCATTTTCTAAATGATAAGATCATGCCGACTAGCGAAGCGGCCAGTATGACGCTTCCAACACTTCGCGGCATCAGCAGGGGGTATACCATGATCGTATCCCAGTTCAGCCATTGGTGGAGTGGTTTATTCCAGGCGACGACGTTTAACATGTGCGTGGAGCTGTTGTTACTCCAGAACGTGAACGCGAAAAACATGGCCATGGGCAACAGGATTAAAGAGGCTGCAATGAAAAATTGTTTCCGTGGAATTTGTTTGCGAATCGTAAGAACCAGTAACACAAGTCCGATCACGGGAATGATAAAGACTGCGGTTTGTTTGAACAGCGGGGCGGAGAATATCAAGACGACCACCGTGATCCATCGTTTCCAGGTTGGCGATTCAATGTATTTTTGCGTGGCGTAGACCAACCAGATCAAAACAGCCAGCGTGGGCATCTCCAACATGGTTTGTCGTGTCCAGAAAATAACAGCGGGCATAGCCGTTAAAGACAGGGCGGCGCAACAGGCGGGAACGGTGTTGAGAAAACGTTTCGCGACGGCGTAAACACCGATGACCGCTGCGACTCCGAAGCAGGCGGTGCATAGGTTCAGGTCCTCGTCCTTCCCGCAGCCGTCGCAG
>CBDTZI010000288.1:0-5084 GCA_965364865.1 uncultured bacterium
CAAATGTTGTCATCGTCGCAGTCGGCGTTATTCAGGCAGGCGTCCCAGAACGGCTGGGCGTCGCAAGGGATGTCCAAGAAATCTCCTGGACTTCGATCGGACACCGAAGGAACACCGGTCAGTTCATCGATTTGAATCACAGCCCCCAAAAAAGTCATCCACCACAGCGTACGAAATCCACTGCCGTCCTCGGCGAAATCGATCACGCCAAACGGAGACCCCTCGTAAAAAACAAATCCGCTGGCATCCACAAACGTGTTTGCCAGTATGATGTCATCCCCGGAAACCAGGACCAGCTCGCCGGTGGTGCTGAGCACCACGAGTTCTGCGTTATCAGCGTTCACCACATCACACACGGAGGCAGAAAACTGATCTCTGAAAACATCCCACGGCAAAAACTGGGCATGACTCATTGAAGCGCTAAGCCACACGATCAGCACGGAAACCATGACGATGACATTGTTTTTTGTGAACATAGCTATACGCATGTGAAGTATGCTCCGAGGAATGCTTTATGATCAAATCAGATCGTTATGCCTTCTACATCACTTGAAATGGATGGTACCGTATGTTCACTCACAAAGGAAGGGAGCGTTATTTGCGAAGGTTGCCGGAGTCGATCCGTCGCACCGCAACGCGGGGTAATAAATAGTTTTCGCTCTGATATAAAGTGATCTCGCCGGAAACAATGAACACCAGCCCGATGCTGTCTCGTGACCACGTTCGTACCATCATTTCGGTGTTTTTGTTAGGCAACAGCCGCAGCGGAAAATCGGGATAGTCGGGATGATCGGATTCCGGTGAAAACATCCACCATCCACCCTGTTCCTGCAGGCGCCCCGCACGACGTATAAAGGGCGTGCCATCCGCAATCATGGATCGCCCTGTGGTCGCTTCCTTCAAGTCTTCAAACATTTGCGGTTCATTAAAACCCACGAGGGATTGCGTAGGCTTCAGGTTTTTCATTTTGGATAACACATCTTCTGCGGACGCGTCTATGGAAACCTCTGCCGGTGTTGGTTCGTTCGCATTCTGATCGGTACTAGCAGGCTCAATCGGTGCACTGTTCAAGGTTTCCGGTGGACGCATCGCCATACGTGCCAGCAGATAATTTTCGCCCTGAAAAACGGTCATCTCTCCAGAAATCGAAAAAATCACATCGGTCTTAGAATGGACCGCCGTCCGAACCATTTGTTCCTGTTTGGCGTTGGGTAGCAATTTGATCGGTCTGTCACCCAACGCGGGTTCGAAGACGAAATACCACCAGTGATCTTTCTGCTTGAGTCGACCCGTGCGGTCCACCAGAGTCCACCCTTCGGGTAAAAGCTTTCGGGTGCTCTTTTGTAAATCTTGTGAAGATAAACCGACCGGAGGTATGACTTCGTTAAACGGGCGGCTTTGTTTTAATGCCTTGAGAATATCTTCCGCGGTGGGGGACGTTTGTCGTTGTGCCCATGCCAGGGTTGCGATCTGCAAAATCGCGACGGATGAAATAATCATTACCTTGTAATGGTTCATGTTCTGATCTCCACAGAAGATTATTTCGACGTTTTGGCCTCTAGTTGTTTGGTTAAATCTTCCGGTGTGGTTACCGGCAACTGACAACGATAGTTCTCGCAGACGTACGCCGTCGCCTTGCCGTTGATTCGCGTCTTCCCTTTCAACAGGGGCATGGAAGAATCGTCCACCTTCGCGTTCGCTTGCACCACGACCTTATTGGGTAAGTATCGGTCATACACGGTGCGAATCAAGGCCTGGGTATCGGGTGAAGCGGGGTCGCCAATGATCGCGATCTCCTTCACCTTGTCATGATAGAAATCAACGGCACAGGCCAGGCGCTCATAAGCTCCCGGCGATTGTGCCATCTGGGATGCGAAAGTTCGGAAAATCGATTCGGCTTTCTCGCGATAATCCTTTCGATCCAGCAACACGCCCAGACGAAGCAGGTTTAACGCCTCCACGCTGTTGCCTGAGGGAATAGCTCCGTCGTGAGGATGTTTCGATCGAACGATCAGTTTTTCACCATCCGTTGCGGTAAAGTAAAAGCCACCACCTTTTTCGTCGAAGTAATACTTGATGGCGAAATCGGTCAGTTTGACGGCTTCGTTCAACCAGCGGCGGTCAAACGTTGCCTCATAAAGATAGAGTAACCCTTCTGTAAAAAAAGCGTAATCGCTCAGGTAGCCCGTCAAACGAGTTTTCCCGTTTCGATGACTTCTTAGCAGTCGACCATCCGGTGTACACATTTTTTTGAGAATAAAATCCGCCGCCCTGGCTGCCGATTGGGTATACCTGGGTTCGTTTAAGACGCGACCTCCTTTGGCCATGGCGGCAATCATCAATCCATTCCAGCCGGTAAGAATTTTGTCGTCCAGGCCAGGCTCTATCCGTTTCGCTCGAACGCTGAGTAATTGTTTGCGCCACGATTTCAACTTGTTATTGAAATCGCCGAGGTCTACGCCTTTTGACTGAGCGAATGTTTTGGCGGGCACATCAATGTGAAGAATGTTTTTGGCGCCGGCGGGTGCGTGTCCGCGACTCTCAAACCAGTTGCCACGCGGTGACACATCGTAATAGTCGCAAAACAGCTGGCCGTCTTTTTCACCCAATACACTTTTGATTTGTTCAACTTGCCAGATATAAAACGCGCCTTCCAATCCCTCGCTGTCCGCGTCTCGCGAAGAATAAAATCCGCCTTCGGGGGATTGTAAATCGGTCATGACGTAGTCGAAAATGTCAGCCGCCAAGTCTGCGTATTGTTTGTTCTTCGTCGCCTGAAAACCATCCAGATAAACCGCACTGACCATGCCCTGATCGTAAAGCATTTTTTCAAAGTGAGGTACAAGCCATTCCGAGTCGGTGCTGTAGCGACATATCCCGCCACCCAGATGATCGTAAATACCCCCGCGAGCCATGTTGTCCAGGGTGATGTCCACCGCTTCAAGCAGATCGATGTCACCGGTTCGTCGGTATACGCGCAGCATTAAGTCCATAGCCATGCTCGGCGGAAATTTATTGCGGCTGCTTCGCATGCCACCCAAATTTCGATCAAAATAACGTGAGATCGTGTTCGCCGACTCATCCACCTCGCTACGCGAAATGACGCCCGCCGCTGGTTTCGGACCGGACGACCACTGTGCGAAAAATTGTTTCGCCTGACCGGATCGATCCAGCAGTTGCTCCCGATCGTTATCCCAGATGGCACTGATGCGGTTACACATTTCCAGAAACTTATTTCGTGGAAAATACGTCCCCGCATAAAAGGGTGTGCCTTCGGGTGTAAGCCAGACGCTCATAGGCCACCCGCCACTACCGGTCGTGTTCTGGGTATAGGCCATGTAGATTTCGTCGATGTCAGGACGTTCCTCCCGGTCAACCTTGATGCACACAAAATTGTCATTGATCTGGTTAGCCACCAGCTCCGATTCAAACGTTTCGTGTTCCATCACGTGGCACCAGTGACACGCAGCGTAACCGATGGATAGAAAAATGGGCTTATCTTCGCGACGCGCTTTTTCAAAGGCTGCATCACCCCATTCGTTCCAATCCACGGGATTGTGTGCGTGTTGCAACAGGTAGGGGCTGGTCGCGTTGATCAGCCGGTTGGTGTGTTTATGTTCTTGCTCAGCTTTGTTGTTCATCTGAGTTTTGTCCTTGCTGGTCTGTGATTTTATGGCGGCGTGATCCGATTGACCGCTCACCGAAGCGGTCACCATAGTAAATAACAAACACGCCCGACCCATGAATATCACATTTTTTCTATTCGTTTGCACAATGTCAGCCCTTGAGGAAGGAAAAATCTTTTCTACGGTGGATTCATCCTAACGGGTACAAATAGGGGTTACAAGCCGCGAAACGTGAAATAATGTCGATTCAGATGTGGTCAGAAACGATCAAAAAGTATCGAGTAATCGTAACTTAGGCATTGACAATGGGCGGGGTGAGGATTTACCATACCTACCAGTAACTTACATTCCCGGTTTCTTGACAGGAGGTCATTCGATGCGACGGAACGCTGCATTCCTATTGGTGGTAACTCTGATCAGTACATCTACTGGTTGCGCTCTGGGTAAAAAAATCTTTCCGCCTAAATCAACGGCGACTCAGCACAATCTCGGCTCGACGGATATGTACGCCATGCCGGCGGAAACACAAGCCTATCCTACTGAAGCCATCACCGCCTATGAACCCATTGCTCAGCAAACGTCATTGGCTGCAACGAACGTTCAAAGCACCTACCCCGTTGGTTACACCAACGCTCGATATCACGTCGTCTCCAAAAACGACACACTCTTCGGTATCGCGCGAGTCCATTACGGTGATCAAAGTCGATGGAAAGAAATCTACGCAGCCAATCGAAACGAAATTCACGATCCCAACATGATACGGGTCGGACAACGCTTGCTGATCCCGTAGAACATCGTTTTTCTTATTTTTCATCGTTCCACCAAGGGGAGCAAACCTCTGAGTCTGCGCGTACACCTTGACGGGAAGAGCGGTCGATCTAACCTGTAAGGACAGGTAGATTTGGTTCGTGGATTTTTTCTGTTGGGGAGGTGGACGGTTGGCTACTGGCGTGACCCTGGATACCGATGTTCAATTCGTTCGCGGCGTGGGGCCTGCGCGTGCCAAAGCGCTGGCGAAGTTGGGCGTGAGCACCGTCAGCGATCTGATTCACTACTTCCCTTTTCGTCACGATCACAAACCCAAATCAATCGCCATCGGACATTTGCAGGAAAACGTAACCGCTACGGTAATTGGCGAGCTGCGCAAGGTTCGACTTCGCGGTCGATTCGGCCAGAAATTCGTAGCTGCGGAAATCGTAGACGGCACGGGGCACTGTCGCGTGCGATGGTTTAACTCCTCTTTTCTTTATGACCAGCTGTACGATCAACAGATCATTCGCATCACCGGCCGCGTGGGTGTGGATAAAGAGTTGGCGATGTTTACCAATCCCGACTGGTCGTTAATACTCGACCGCAAAGACCCTTTGTCGCAGGACATCGATCGATTTGTACCTGTCTATTCTGCCGTGGACCAACTACCCACCAGGCAAATTGCGAAAATCATCAGCCACGTTCTCG
>CBDTZI010000289.1:0-5065 GCA_965364865.1 uncultured bacterium
TGGCCATGCTGATGAATGTTCTCTCGTAACCAGTGTAATAATGGTTTATGGTCGTCCGCGGCGATGCGCTCAAACAGATCGGGAATGTCCAACTTGGCCTGATCGAAAAACTGAGCGGCGTATAGATTGCCCAGCGCATAGGTCGAAAAATATCCAAATCCAGCCATCGACCAGTGAATGTCCTGCAAACATCCCTCACTATCATTCGGCGGCGTAACTCCCAGCATCTCCTTCATTTTGTCATTCCAGGCAGCTGGGATATCCGCGACCTCAAGCTCATCCCGAAACAGCGCCCGCTCAATTTCAAATCGAAGGATGATGTGCAGATTGTATGTAAGCTCGTCGGCTTCCACTCGTATCAACGACGGTGACACTGTGTTGATCGATTCATAAAACTGATCGAGCGAAACATCGCGTAGCGAATCAGCGAAGACGTTTTGCAGATCGTTGTAATGATGCGTCCAGAACGCTCGGCTTCGGCCCACCATGTTTTCCCACATGCGAGATTGTGATTCGTGAATACCCAGCGAAATCGCATCGCCCATCGGCGTGAAGAGGTGCTCCTGGGGAAGCCCCTGTTCATACAGCGCGTGACCCACTTCGTGCATCGTGCCGAACATGGCTGAGGGCAGAAAGTTTTCCATGTATCGTGTGGTGATGCGCACGTCGCCAGCTCCGCCGATGGTGGTGCAGAATGGATGCACCGAGACGTCCGCCCGGCCCGACGAAAAATCGAAGTTCAACGAGTCAGCCATCTTGCGAGACCATTTTTCCTGCTTGTCTCTGGGATAGTGTTTGGTGAGGACCGAGGGGTCTGGTTGATTCGGAGATGACTGTAATTTTTCCAGCAAGGTGACCGTTGCCGCTCGAAGCTCGGCGAATACTTTTTCGATCTCTGCGGACTTCGCACCAGGCTCATATTCGTCGATCAGGGCGTCGTAGCACTCCGTTTCATATCCGACGCACCGGGCGGATTGTTTTTTCAGATCGATCAATGTTTTCAGATGGGGGGAGAACGTGTTGAAGTCGTTCGACTCCCGGGCTTTCACCCATGCGTTTTTCGCTATGGTCGAGGCCGTCGCAATTTCCTTGACCAGCGAGGTTGGGATTTTGACTTTACGTTCGATTTTTCGGCGGATCTGTCGCAAGTTGGTCTGCGCTGCGAAATTGTCCTCGTCGGCTGAGGCCTGTTCCAGCTGTTCGAGTGTTTCGCTGGCAATGAGCTGTTCGTGGGCCAGACCGGCCAACAGGGCGATCTGCTGGGCACGGGCATCGACTCCGCCCGTAGGCATGAGCACCTCCTGATCCCAGTCGAGCAGGGCTTCAATGGACTCGATTCGACCAATGTCTTTGATGCGGTTGATGAGACTCAGATATGCGTCGTTCATAGGTTTTCTCTTGAATTAGAAGCTATCATTGTTCTTTCCCCTGAAAATGGCGTTTTTTACTATCAGGTAGAACAGATATGAATCATTCGTCGTGAATTTCAAATATCTGGAGCGATTCTTTCGTTTCAGCGTCGCGTTTTGAGAGTTTGTATAGCCGAATCCGCAACTGAAAATCAAGAAAAATTGGGCGGTAGGGCTTCACAGCATTAGAAAGACACTTTTTTTGCGAATAATTATAGATTTTTTTGTTGACATGCCGACATATTCTGATATACTGTTTATTGGACTGACAACTGAATATTGCGTAGGAAATGGTGAAGGGCAAATATATCTTATCCATAGTCGTACCCCTATTATATTTGTAAATCCATAAAAAATAACGTACCCGCCCTCCTTAATTCTCATCAAAACCGCCTCTCATTGCCTCCGCGCAAATGATTTACACTCAAAAAAATGAATATTTACATGGTTTGCGTTTATGCGCGCAATTTTCCATGTATTCCATACGTACTTTGCATTTGACAAGTGAATAGAGCTTGCGCCAAAGACGGGATCTTGGTGAGGTCAAAAGAAAAACCAAACTGAATTTTTTGGGTTTGGGTTTTTCGGGCCTTGGGGAAATGAACAAACTTACCTCCCAGCTCCCACCTTGGTAGCGTTGGGCGTTTTACGCGCAATCGTACTCGGATTTTCCACGGGGAATGATCCGTGAGTCGACTGCTCGTAAACGCCAACGCCACCAGGGAACAGCGTTTCGAAAGTCTTGTCCACTTTCGGGAATAACGCCTGGGACAGCTGGTTTACCTCCATACGGGAAAATACGGGCTGCTTTGGTCGCTTTTACGGAGTATTTAATCCAACAGCAGGGATTAGGTGGCGGTGGGGACCGACAAACCTTTGAAGCTGTGGAAATACAAAAGAGCGACCTTAGCGGCCTAATTTTCTTCGTACTGTCCGATATACTAGCAACATTGGCGTAGCTTTATCAAGTCTAAACCCTAAAAATTATGAATAAATCCCTATATTTTACAGATTTCACGCTATTTTTCTGCACTTTGTTACAAAAGTCATCTCATTGGTGTATTTGTCCACAAGAGATTTCATGTTGATCGTTCGTTATCGATAGTGAAATCGATCCGACGCAGCTTCGCGATCGTATTTACTTTAGACAGGAACAATTGATGGACGTTCAGTGTGTCATCATGCCGTTTTGAGTCGTTTTCTACAATTCCTGGTGGAGTCGGTGAAGATTCGGATAAGTATATCCTTTGATTCCTTGATCAGATATCATTGGAATACTATTGGTATTGATCCCTTTCACTGAAACCTGCTTATGAGCCAATAAAAAGTATGGCAAAAAGACGAGATAGAACGATCACAGATTGATTTGAATATGTTGAGTCCATACCATAGGTTTTTGTCCGTCTAGATGCCGTCCTATCGGAGAAGTGGGTTCAGTTCTCGTGACGCATGAAATGGAGAAAAATCATGTGTGTAAATAAAAATAACTACCTCGAAATCCTCTATGAACGGAATTGCGATTTTTTTAAGTTCTTCCTTGATTATAGACATAAATTTATGGTGCGGTATTTGCTTGTCGTCGCTGCAGCTCTGGCTTCGCCGAAATGGTTGCATGATATGCCGATTATTCTGACCGGAGTATGTGTCTTGTGTGCAATAGTTTCCGGGTTATTTTTCCTGGTCGAACGACGTACTACCATCGTGTTAATTGGTGCTCACAAAGTTGGTGACATGATAGAGGAGACCATGGCCGAACACTTCAAGCGTAACGAAGATAAGCCAAAGGGTAAAGAAAGTAAACAACAGAGTACGACGGGAAAAGAGAAAATGATCCAGGGTTGGCCGAACAAACATTCGCCGATAAAGTTAATTAACGAAGAAAATACGGCCTGGAATGTTCACGATGCGACTGAGAAACAACTCGGGTTCTTCACCGCCCTTACCAGGTGTTTCAGCGCGACACCGTCACACTCAAAAATTCTGCAGAAAACCTATCTTTGGGGGGTGATCATCTGGATCGTATTCGCAGTACTAAGTATATACTACGGAGATGAATTGGCCGATTGTTTTGGTCAAATCACATAGGAGTGTTTTAACAACAATGGCAATTAGAATAAAAAAGGATGAAGATAAATGCGTCATTGAGATATATCGCCCTGAGAAAGCCAACGCCTTGAACGGCAGCATGACTGATGCAATTGCCGAAGCTGTTATTCAGAATAAAAGTTCCACGTTGATTATAACAGGCACGTTGGAATACTTTTGTAACGGTATGGACTTGGAGTATCTTAAACAAGCGATTATACACCGTGGCACAATCGATAATCCGCTACAAAAACTCAGGCGAGTTTTCGATGCCGTACAGCAGCACCCTAGAACAATTGCGTATGTGAACGGTAATGCTGCGGGTGGTGGTGTTGGAATTGCATTACTCTGTAAATATGTTGTCGCATACAAGAATGTCATCTTTCGTGTACCTGGTAAACATGTTAGAAAGTTTACTCCAATCATTTTACCCGTACTCAGCTACCGCAACAAAGATCATGGAATATCGGTTGGAGACGACATCACTGCAATTGAGGCATTGAATCTCGGACTGATCGATAAAGTCGTCGCTGACCCACACATAGATCATAAGGATTTGATACTCCAGCTCGACGAGCATCTGGAAAACTCACACGGACACAATGTGGATCTACTACACAGAGAGCTGGATGGTGCGTTTGCCAAGGCAGCTCGTCCAGAAGCAGCTGAAGCGTTTATAGCAGTCCGTTGATAAGTATATTTTAACAACAGTAGGGTTTTAATGCGGTTTAGTATAGATGGAATGTTATATTATAGTTTAATGTAATTTGTTGAGTGGTTTATACCCCTCTATTCGTCTGATTCGTCGTCGCTGTCACGGTCGCCAGGCTCGTCGAAGCTGGGTTCGTCGTCTTCGGGAATGGGTGCGCCGTCGAAGACTTCGCTGAAGAGATAAACATCCTCAAAATCTTCAAGGGTGTCTTCATCTTGCGTACGCATCATATCAAATTCGATAAACGCAAAAACAATACGCCCGAAGTCGTGTGTGGTTTTGATATGCCAGGCGGCTAACACCGTGCGAGCCATGATCCCCCAGCGTTTGAGAGAAAAATCTCGAATCGCCCAGCACAACTCCCGACCACCGACGTGGCGGTTCAATTTGTCGCAACCCCCAGCGGCCTCGATCGCACCGAGCACCGGTTCGGGCAATTCACCCTCATGATACTTGGCGATCAAATCAGGCCAGTCCATATCAAACTGTAACAGGAAATGGTGCAAATGGCGGTGAGCTTCGGTTTCCTCCCCGTGAAGTTTATCCGCAGCGTAGCCCAGGGCTTCGCGAATAAACAAAAACGCTTCTTCCGGGTACCGGTCGATGTGACGAACCAGTTCCTGCAATGTTCTGGAGGATTCTTCTACCATGATACTGATATTATGATCGAATTGAGCGGGAGGTAAATGCGCGGATTTTCGACTGGTTGATGGATGTCGGTTGGCTTTGATACTATAGCGGTTGTTGAAAAACACATTCATCGGTAGTTTGAAGTCGTATCGCGCTTTTTCGACAAACGTCGATTTCGCCGCCCGCAAGGGTATCCTCGCAGCCGACGAGAGTTCACCCACTATCAAGA
>CBDTZI010000290.1:0-5064 GCA_965364865.1 uncultured bacterium
GGGCGGCACCCGATGCGATGGATTGGCTGGTGGCTAACCGCGGGCTCAAAAAAACCCCGCTGCACGGACAGGTTGCGGCCATATCCGTTGGTATATTTCGCGGCGAAGCCATGCTCGATCTGGGGCCTGAATTTATCATGATCAAAAAGGGAGAACACGGCGCCTTGTTGGTTACGTCTGCAGGTGCAGTTGCGATTCCCGCGTTTCCCACGAAAGACGTTCGCGATCCAACCGGCGCGGGTGACAGTTTCGCGGGGGGCGTGATTGGCTATCTCTCCGCTCAGGGTAAACACGACCCGGAGACTTTACGAAACTCGATGGTTCGTGGCACCGTAGCCGCTTCTTTCACCATTGAAGATTTTTCGCTCCGCCGTGTACAAAACTTGACTCGCGACGAGATTGATCAGCGGGTCGATCGGTTCATCAACCTGTTGCGGCTGGAGTAGATCATCTTTTTTCTGGACACACTTATAGATTGTATCTTTTCCTGTCTAACCGGTGGACGGGACAAGTAAATTTTTTCGATGTATAGTTTTGAATATTTGAGTGAAGACGGTGAGACTGTTTGTAGCCTGGTTGCTGAACGATTCCGTCATCGCGGCCCTAAGCAGAATTCAAACGACGTTAACGAATTCCTGCGATGGTGTTCGCTGGGTCAATCCACAGCAACTACACTTGACCGTCAAATTTCTGGGTGACGTTTCGGATTCGCAGGCACCCAGGATAATCGAAGCGGTTGTCCGCGGAGCTGCGAGGTGTAAAGCCTTTACATTATCCATGAACGGGTGTGGGTGCTTTCCACCACGTGGACCGGTACGCATCGTTTGGATCGACGTTAAGGAATCAACGGGAATGATGATGCAAAGCGCAAAAAATATCATTGACGCGTTGGAAGAGGTCGGAGTTGAACCCGAGCAACGCGAATGGTCGCCGCATATTACGATCGGCCGGCTGCGCGATGATCGATCACACGGAAGTATCCGCTCAGCGATTGAAACGAATTTTTTTGACTCGATAGAGCAACCGGTGCGATCGGTAAGCGTCATGACGTCCGTGTTATCGAATCAGGGACCGACTTACACAGCCTTACACACAACGGATCTGGGTTCATCCCCATCCTGAATATGGAGAAATCATATGAAAGTTATTATGAACGATCGTCAGGCCGCCAAGCGCAAAGAAGCGTTGGATCGCGCACTGCAACAAATCGAAAAGGCTTATGGCAAGGGCGCGATTATGCAGTTAGACCAGATGGACGCGGACGTACCCAGTATCAGCACCGGTGCATTGTCACTGGATCTTGCGTTGGGTGGGCGGGGATTGCCCCGCGGTCGAATCGTTGAACTGTTCGGACCGGAATCCTCTGGTAAAACAACGCTCGCCCTTCATGTAGCTGCGGAAGCGCAGAAGGAAGGCGGCGTAGCTGCGATCGTGGACGCGGAACACGCGATGAACCCGCTTTGGGCGAAGAAGTGCGGTGTGAATCTCGAAAAATTGTTGATCTCCCAACCGGATTCCGGAGAACAAGCTCTCGAAATTACCGAAATGCTCGTGCGTAGCGGCTCGGTGGATGTGATTATTGTTGACTCGGTAGCGGCGTTGATTCCGCGTGCGGAAATCGAAGGTGATATGGGTGATTCGCACGTCGCAATTCAGGCGAGACTGATGAGTCAGGCACTTCGTAAACTGACCTCTTCCATCGGCAAAAGCAGCTGCCTCTTGATCTTTATCAACCAGATTCGCATGAAAATCGGCGTGATGTTTGGAAACCCGGAAACGACTCCCGGCGGGCGGGCGTTGAAATTTTATTCTTCTGTCCGACTGGATATTCGTCGAATCGGATCCATCAAAGACGGCGACACCATTACCGGCAACCACGTTCGCACCAAGGTCGTGAAAAACAAGGTAGCGGCTCCGTTTCGACAGGCGGAGTTTGACATCATGTTTGACAGCGGCATCAGCGCGGAAGGCGATCTACTGGACCTGGCGATTGCGGATGAAATCGTGAAACAAAGCGGAGCCTGGTTCAGCTACAAAGACGTTCGACTGGGACAGGGGCGGGAAAACGTCAAACAGTATTTCATCGACAATCCCGAATTGTTCGCGGAGGTTAAATCGTTGGTCATCGCCAAGCGTTCGCCCAAAGTGGATGACGAAAAGGGAAATGATCAGATCAAAATTGTTGAGGAAAAAAGTATCGCGAAAAAACAGGTCGAGAAGAAAAAATCGGATGTTAAACCCGCGTTGAAACGAAAACGCGCGTAGAAGATATATAGATATTGTGGTCGTGCCATTCAGCACGAGAAAGCTCATCCTCCGCGGTTGTGAGGGTGGGCTTTTTTTGTGGTTAAAAAATCCAGCCTATTGATGTTGATAGTGCAGAGGGATACGCCGACTTGAAACGCCCTCATCCCGTTTGGGCTGGATACCGATCTATATACGATATAGATGATCCATCCCTCACTCGAGTCGATCGATTGAAGGAGCGAATACAAAACGCCGAGAACATTCTTGCCATATTCAACGATTCCAACTGTGATTGTCATCGGGCCACCGACTTCAGAGGTCGGCGGGATGGCCAGCGTGGTGACGCAAAACCTGCAGCTTGACACCGACGATCGATACAACCTCCAATCCTTACCGTTCACGTTGGCGGGTAGTCGCAAAGAATCCTTGATTCACCGACTCTCGCGACACCTTCGACAGCTCTTCAAATTGCGATCCACGATTCGCCGAACCCGTGCCTCCATGGTTCACATTCACACCTGTAGCGGCTTTTCTTTTTTTCGATCCGCCATGGACATGATCGTAGCCCAGAGCAGAGGTTGTCGAACCCTCCTGCACATTCATGGAGCGGCGTTCGATGCGTTTTACGACGAGGTGGGATTGATCCGTAAAAAACTGATCCGCACAATTTTGAATCAGGCGGATACCGTCATCGCGCTATCCACAGGCTGGGAAAATAAATTACGCCTGATGGCCAGTCGTGCCAACATCACGGTTGTTGAGAACGCCGTTGAAATCCCC
This sequence comes from uncultured bacterium, assembly GCA_965364865.1. GTDB lineage: Bacteria > Planctomycetota > Phycisphaerae > UBA1845 > UBA1845 > CBDTZI01. The sequence continues at coordinate 3,028 of CBDTZI010000290.1, forward strand.
TCGTTCGATCTTCCAGCTACGCCCACTGACAATGCCTATCCCTGTCGATTTGTTTTACTGGCTCGTATGGATACATGGAAAGGGATTGACGATCTACTCACCGCATGTGATCTGATCCGTCGCGACCATGTTCGATTTGAACTTACGCTTGCGGGTCCACCCGGCAGCGCGGGTGACAAAAACGAACTGGATGAGAAAATCGACAAACACCATCTTTCATCATACGTTCGATATATTGGCTCGGTTCACGGCGATCAGAAAGATGAGCTGTTGCGTCGTGCGGATGTTTACGTTCAATCCAGTCATCATGAGGGCATGCCCATTTCGGTATTGGAAGCGATGGCCTATCGTTTACCCATCGTAGCGACACGGGTCGGTGCGATCCCCGAGGTGATTGAGCATGATGTACACGGGCTGCTCGTACCGACAAGGCAACCTTCGGAATTGGCCCAGGCAATGAAAACAATCGCATCGGACGCCATCCTGCGTCAGCGATTATCCGTCGCTTCACACGCGTTAGCTCAAACGCGATTCAGTCTGCATAGATTTCATCAGGATTTACTTCACTTGTACGACGAAGTGTTGTCTCATCAGCGAAACGCGCAACAGGCCTCTGTGGTGGATGATGTTTATGAAGGTTCATCATTACACACCGTCCCCACCAGTGCATAAAGTCATTTCATCACAAACGGTAAGGAATTGATTATTCGTTGGAATGACCGGCTGCGGAATCCAGCACTTCGCTGCCACTGGCGGTGTTGATGTGGCCAGCTTGCTCCGCAACTTTTCGGTATCCCAGATATTGAACAATCTCGAACACTTCGGACCAGCTGGGAAAGGGCCTGTCGTTGATTCGCTTGTATTCATCGATAGCCATGATGAATTCAAGTAGTTCACCACTGATTTCGCCTTCTTCCGCGGCCCGTCGTACTTCACCACGACGACGACCGGGTCCGCGTCGACGATCCATTCCGGAACGACGATCGACCTCACACTTTCGACGCTCTTTTCGCTCACCGCTGGTACGGCGATCCGGTCCTGTATATTCATCAGTCATGCCATGCGCATCGGCAATAACCGGATGAGCCTTAATTTGCTTTGCTGAGCCTACCCTAAACACATGAAAAAACCCGTACCGATGGCCATACGGCGCACATCAATCCGTTATCGGAATACTGTTATCGGATATGAAATGATGGGGCAAGGGGGTGAATAGCGTTCGATTGGGAAACAGAAAATGTGTCTATCGTTTAGAAAATATCGTCTTGTTTGTCGTCCTCGTCGTCTTCACCGTCATCATCCACTATGTCATCATCGGGCTCAAAATCATCGTCGTCATCGTCATCGTCGTCATCATCCAACAAATCATCGTCGTCGTCGTCATCCCATTCGTCGCCGCCATCATCAGTGGCTTCAATGGTCGCAATAATTTCCGCCGCTCGTTCATATTGAGATTCGGGGACCAGTATGGGAATGTTCAAATTTTTGCTGGTCGTTCGATCCGAAGAACTGGAGGCTTCTCCTGGATGTGCGGGTATGCCGATGTTCTTAAGATGTTTGCAATAACGATCCGCGATCGCATGATCGAACGTGAAAAACGCGCACACCAACGCTTCTTCGGGAGCGAAGGTGGATTCATAACTGGTGTTTTGTGAGTTGTAATAATTTTGCATCGTCATCAACCCCGATGTTCTGGTCGACTTGAGGATTATACATGTCACTTTGTAAAACCCTGAATGTCACGAACGCAATGTACACAACGACCCTTGTCGCGAAAAGTTTATGCAGCTAGATAAACAAATCAAGCGCATCCTGCAAGCGCTGCGAGCTAAAAATTTCACACGCAGAAATTATCGAAATCTGATTCAAAAATCAACCTGAAAAAGATGCGTATTTAGCCTGTGAATTTTTCGTGGGTATCCGGACAGGATTTGTCCTTCTGGAAAGAATAATCCGACGTCCAACCCTGATTTACAACCGATACGACCTATTTCAGGTTTTCGGGGTTCAATCCCATGAGGTCGTCCACCACGAAGA
>CBDTZI010000291.1:0-5046 GCA_965364865.1 uncultured bacterium
GCCGGACCATCCGGAAGTCGCGGCCCTCGGCCCAACGCCTGACGCCGGGTCGCGATTTGCTTGTACTCATCCGGATGGTTGATCACCGCCTGTCGCAGCGTCGGCGATTGCAACAGCACCGCCGTCACCCGCGCACGCTGGTATCCCTTGATCTGCCCCCACGCCAACGGCATACAGGCTACGCCGATCAACACAATCACCGCGAGATGTCTCAACCGCGCACCCGCAACAAACAACATCGAAAACAGCACGGGAATCAGCAGCAACACCGTACCCAGATCAGGCTCTAATAAAATTAACGCCAGCGGAACCGCCGACATCACAAACGGCAACATCAAACCGGTAAATCGACGATAGTTTTTACGATATCGCAAGTACCACGCCAACGCCAAAACATAAGCAAGCTTCATCACCTCCGAAGGTTGCAGTTGAAAACCGGGAAATTGAATCCAGCGATAGGCACCGTTGCGCGGAGCTGTCAGCCCGCCAAACGTGGTATGAAATTGTTTCGCAATCAGTAGCGGAACCAGCACGATCACCGCGACTATAAAAATCGCATAAGAATATCGTGCGATGTGCAGATACCCCACGCGAAGTACAAAATAAGCGAAAACTATACCTATCACCATGTGCAAACACTGCTTGGCAGCATTGACAGGTCCGTCGTGGCCGCGAGCGTAATGGGTGTCGGTCACATAAATGCTGGCGATGCCGACCGTAAATAAAACACCGATCGAAAACAAAATCACCCAGCCGGGCTGCGTTAAAAAAACCAGTGGTCGTTTCATGGCCCCACCACCGCATCCAAAACATCAGGCGTAAACCGTTCACTGATCGGCATCGGCGCATTGACGTCCAGCTCTTCGCCGAACATTTCGATCAACTCGCCCGCGATTTTTTTTCCCAGCGGACCACTCGTTCGACCTCCGCTGCCGCCAAATTCTACCAACACCGCCATCGCCAGTTTCGGTTGTTCTGACCAGTCCGGATTTCCATACGAATCCAATGATTGCAAAAAGCCACCGAACCACGCGTGCGAATGATTATCGCCGGAGATCGGCTTGGTTGTTGGCCAGCGCTGGGACACCTCGACTTCTTTGGGATTATAAGTCGCGTTGGGATAGGCCCGCTCGAATCGATCAATCGCCCTACCCCTGGCACCCGCTTTAACCACGGCGTACGACCTGGCTCCGTTTTCATCCACAAAAGGAATTCGATAGGTCGTCGGCCAGGGGTAAGCGGTGGCGCTACCCGTTTTCCCAACGAGGGCATATCGATCATGCACAAAATGTGCGTGTTGATAGGCTGTGCCGTTGACATCGTTCACCACGCCATACATGCCGCGGCGAATCGCACGCCAATGCGACTCGTCACCGGGCAACGACCAAACGGTAGTGGGTTCACCCTGTTGCATCAACCGCACCGGCCGATATTTTCCACTCGCATAGGTCGCCATCAAGTTTGCCACTTGAATCGGGGTCATCGAAACTTCGCCCTGCCCGATCGCAAACAACCTGGCTGATCCGCGTGTGACGGGCGCGTTTTTGTGGGTCATCAACCAGCTCGGAGTGGGATTGATTCCGAAATTTTCTTCTTTGAGTCCGATCCCCGAACCTCGACCGATCCCGATCATGTCAATCAGGCTGCACACTCGATCGATGCCCAGCTTTTCACCGAGTCGAAACATGAACACATTACAACTGCCGCTCAGCGCTTCAACCACGTTGATCGAGCCATGCGCTTTCCGCTGGTTCGTGCCATGCATTTTCCAGCATCGCCATCCATCACGAAAATCTTCAAACATGTATCCCGTACAGGTTTCCCGCGATTCCAACGTGATCACACCGTACATCAATCCGCCCAGACAGATCAGCGGTTTGATGGTAGAGCCTGGTGCATAGCGGTTGGACACCGCCCGAAAACGAAGCGGCAAATGTTCGGTATCATCCCGCAAATCCGCATAGATTTTGTTAAACTGATTCGGGTCATATCCGGGATAGGAAACCAGCGCGAGCACTTCACGCGTCTCGACATTCAAAATTACAATCGCACCCCCGGATGATTCGGGCACGTCCAACACGACTTGCTCCAGCAACTGATACATGCGCCTTTGTAACGGAGCGTGAATCGTCAAGCTCACATCACTCCCGTTGAGCGCTTCGATATCCTCATCGGGGACCATGTTACCGTCGCGATCCAAAGTGACCTGACCACGTCGCCCGCGCAGGATGGACTCCCCCAGCCACTCCACACCGGTTATGCCCAGCTTTTCATTGGCTTTGTATTTCGCAAACGGATCGTCCGCATGAATATCGTCTTCAACAACTTTCGTATTTACGCGTCCCATTCGACCCAGCACATGGGCAAAGGCATAGATGTCCGGCTGGAATTTTCGTACCGACGACGGGACCACATGGAGCCAGGGGAACGAGGCGAATAATTCTCGTGCGACGATCTGCTGGGAAGCACTTAATCCCGTGAGAATCGTCTGCGCTATCATTTCTTCCATCACCGGCGCATCAAACCCGCGTCGATAAGCCACAATTTTTCGCACGCGTGAAATACTGCTATGAATATCTCCCGCCTGATCACGAAGACGGGTATCGTGAATGGGTTGTTCGTTCAGCGAGAACGAGGTCAGCTGAACCCACATCTGATAAAGATCATCCCGAAACGCCTGATTAATTTCTTCGTCGGTCTGAGCCTGGCTGTATCGATGGGACCGTTTAAATCGTTTGATCAAAGAAGGTGCAAGTTCCGTTTGCGATTCAAACTCCGCCGCGATGATGTCGTAGTCCATACGCACATCCCAACAGGGTTCATCGGATACGAGGACTTCGCCGTTGCGATCGGTAATGCTTCCGCGTACAAAGGGCAACGCCCTGGGCTTGAGGATAACGGATCGTTCGGTTCGCTTTTGATAATATTCTGTTTGAAAGACTTGCAACTGGACCAGTCGCCCCGCCACGATGAGCAGAGCCAGGCTTCCGACCACGATCAATCCCTTGATGCGTTTCTCAAACACGACCCGCTCTCAAACGCGACAAACCGGCGAACGTATATCTCGGCTGGGGAATTCCGAACAGTCGAGACAGTTTCAACAATACCTTATGCACGGGCGGTGCAAAACACGCGGTATACAAAGACGCCCAGATCACACTGGAAATCAATTCGACCGGCAAAGACTCAATTGGTTGATACAAAATGCGGCGGTAGATCAGCCAGACAAACTGCAACAGCAGGGCTGTGACCGCGGTCATCGCAAATTGTGTGATCGGATGAAACCGAAACAAATACTCTCGAACCGAAACCACCAACAGCGCCGCACTCGCATAGGACAACGCCAGAAAACCAAATCTTTCAATCGTTAATAAATCAGAACCCAACCCCACAATCCACGCACCGACGACGGCATCGTAGGGGCGTGCGTACAACGCGAAAAACACCACGATCACCAGCAGCGCATCGGGCCGCTGACCAAACAACGCCAACCGTGGCGCCACCGCCGCTTGCAATGTCAACACGAAAATCACGAAGATCATAAACATCACCCAGCGCATCGGTGTCATCCCTTCGACTGTTGAGAGTGTGTAACCAATGATGAATCTGCGGATGGTTGAGCGGCTAAAATTTCCAGAATCGCCCGGGCGGCGGAAACCTGTATTCGTGGGTCATCCGATTTCTTCATCACCCTGTCCAATAACGTTAACACAGAAACATCCCCAATCGCACCCAACGCCAACATCGCCAACTGTTGTGCACGCAAAATCTGACCACTCGGCGGATCGTTGGGATCAGGCAGAATGGGTCTTTTTCGTGTCAGCGCATGCCGGGCATAATCAAATCCTTCGTGCGAACCAAACCGGCCCAGTCCGTACGCAGCCGCCAGTCTCGTTTCGATATGTTGTGCGGTGCCGAGCTTATAACGAAACGTGTCGATGTAGGTCTGGTCACGCGTCGACGCCAGCGCCTGGAGAGCAAACACCTCTTCCGATCCCACACCCGCGTTGGTCATAAAGGCCAACTCCTTGGCTGCCTCCTTATTCCCGAGTCTGGCCATCGCTTCCAGCGCGTGATGTCGAACCCCTATATCACGATCTTTCATCGCCCGTGCGAGCACCTTAATCGCTTGTGGCTCCTCCATGAACCCCAACAGCAAAGCCGCGTTTCGCCGAACCATAACGTCTTCGCTTTGAAGCAAGTAATTTGGAATCTTACCGGTATCCGAGGTATCACCCAGTCGATGCATTGCAAACAACGCAGCCAATTGCACACTGGCATTGTTATCTTCAAGCAAGTCACGAACCGAATGACTCGACAACGCATCCTTCAATACCCCCACCGCAACGCAAGACGCAAAACGAACCGCGGGATGTTCATCCTTTAGTGCGGTTCGAAGCCAGGGTAACGCGCGATCCGACTGACTGTGTTGCAACGCTTCAACCGCCAACGTACGCACTGCGGGATTGTGGGTGTATTGAATCGCGGATTGTAAACATTGAAACGCCTGCTGTTGAAGTGCAACCGTATCCACCGATCGACGAACCGACGAAGTTGATGTGCAACCCGCACCCATCATCAGCGTCAGACCGACCACGAACACCTGTCGAAATATATTCCTGAACATCCGTGTATTATACACTCTTTGCTCTATCATGTTATTTTTCGCCCAGTGTTCTGGCTCGGACGACCCAATAATCCACAAAAAACGCAGTCCATACCAATGCACACAGCCACGCAAACCAGTCGCCAAAACGCGAATAGAAAGAATATCGCGAATCCACGCCGACCCGGGCAACCGTGAATCCGTTATCGTCGGGCCAGGCGGAGGATGGGTCGCGCATGATCGTATCGTGAACACGCCCGGAAGGTTGGATAAATCCACTCACACCGGTGTTGACCGCCCGAGCGATGCCCACTCGATTCTCCACCGCACGAAAAACGCAGATGGCCAGGTGCTGCGGCTGCTGGCTTCCACTGAACCAACCGTCGTTGCTGATATTCAGCAGAAAGTCGACACCTTTTCGTTCCGGATCGCCGGCAACG